>CAVOEZ010000396.1:0-4835 GCA_963694355.1 Latescibacteria bacterium UBA2968
CGGTATCCCAGCCGGCCGTGTTGGCGATCATCAATGATCTCTGGAAATCGCCTTCTCCGTAAAGCAAGGCGAGGATGATAACCGCGTGATTCGGAACCATATGACACCCGCCACTGTATTTGTCATAACCGTATTTTGCTTCTATCCGGTGAAATGTCTCCTTCCAATCGCCGTCCTGGCCGTACCAATCTCTCACATCCCCAATAAGTTTGGCGATGGTGGAATCTGATGGGATCTGTCTGACCGCGATATCGAGGAGTGTCGGGATATTTTTTTCGAAAAAGGCTGCGGATTCCATTGCCGCAAGGGCCTGGGCGCCATAAATCGCTTCGCCATCGTGTGAAACACTCGCGGCTTTGCTTGCCAGGTCTGCTGCGAGCTCCGGTTCTCCGGGGCAGATCATCGCCCACCCGTCAATGAAGATTTGGGACCCGATTTGTTCAGCGACGACTTTAGAGTTCGTGGAGATCGATCCGGATTCCGGGGCGGGGGTGCCGTGTTTCAGGCGAAGGTATGCGGTGTGTTCCGTGGAGGTGCCCATACCTCCCCACCAGAGGATGGTGCGTTCTTCGATAAGGTAATTCAGCCAGGTTTGACCAATTTGCTCGGCGGTGATTTCGCGGGAGATGCCGTGGTCTTCGAGGGCACGTATGAAGGTGAAGGTCCCTGATATGTCGTCATCCGCGACAATGAGTGGTCGTTTCAGCCTGTCGTTAACATAGTAATCGACTTCGCCGAGTTCTTCGAGGATTCGGCGATGGGACCAGCCTTCGAAGGGTCGGCCAAGGTAGACACCGATGATCTTTCCGAGGACACCCGCGTAAACCGTGGTCTCGTAGTTTTGTGGGATTGGCATTGCGGAGCGGCTCCAAACGGCCAGGGAAGGTCAATCACGCCAAAGGGAGGATCGAATCATTGGTGACCTAGCACAGCGGGATATACAATTACGATACCGCATCAGTTGGGTATTTGCCAGTTCGGTTTTGAGGGGTTCTCAGCGGGAGATCTGAAATGAAGGGAAGGCGAAGTGCCGACCGGAAAAGGTAGAACTCTAGGCTATTTGGCCTTACTCCCTTCGGGGACCCCCCTTTCTTTTGATCGCCAAAAGAAAAGAGGGGAAAAGAAAAGGCGGTCCTCAAGCACCAGACGGCTGGCACTGTGCGAATTGCCGAGGCGCTCCAAAGAGTTCTACCGGCCGGCGAAGGATTGAGAACCGAAAAGTCAGGCGAGATTGGAACCCCGCACAGTGCGAGATGGTTCCTCGCTATCGGTAAGGTGTTCCCTTGGAGTATAGCTATCTGAGAGGATGCAGAAGGTGCTAGGAAGTTTGGACAGAGGCTGAGAGGCGCTTGACGTATTGACCGAGGTCATCCATCAGGGAGTAGACGGTAGGCAAGAGGATGAGGGTGAGGATGGTCGAGGCCATCAGACCGGAGATGACTACGAGTCCCATCGGTCCCCAGAGGCGGGCGGTGCCCTCGGCGGTTCCGTAGATCATTGGTACGACGAGCGGTGTGAGGCCCAGTACGGTTGTAATCGCGGTCATCAGAATGGGTCGGAGGCGATCCTGCCCTCCGCGGACGATGGCTTCGCGGCGGTTAAATCCCTGTTGGCGATATCGATTGATGTGATCGACGAGCACTATACCGTTGTTGACGACTATGCCAAAGAGGATCAGGAGTCCGTAGGAGGTGTTGTTGTCCAGGTTGACGTTGAAGGTGTAGAGACCGATGGCGACACCGGTGAAGGCGAAGGTGATGGAGAACATTATGGTGAACGGGTGAATATAGGACTCGAACAAGGCGGCCATAATCATATAAATGAGGATTGCAGCGAACACCATTGTGAAGTCGTCGTCTTTCTGTTCCTGGGCCATTCGCCTGAAACTTCGGTCCATTTGCCACGAGTAACCGGAGGGCAGGGGCTGGTCTACCATTCTCTTTCGCATTTCAGTGCCGACGGAAAAAATGGAGGTCCGTTCCGTGTTGGCGAATATCTTCACGGTTGTCATCCGGTCTTCACGCTCAATGGCACGAGGTCCTTTTTTGATTCTGAAATCCGCGAGTGAAGCGAAGGATACCAGGCCACCCCCATCGCTTTCAAAGACCGTATTCTTGAGCTGTTCCAGCGTGGCCCGATCCTCTTCCTTGAGCCGCAGTTGAATATCGATCTCGCCATCATCCGTTTTGAATTTGGAATTTCCCCGGGAGCCCAGAGCTGTAGAAATAGTAGTGGCGATCTGCCTCGGCGAGAGGCCATATCGCTGCGCACGCTGACGATTGACCGTGACCTGAATTTCTTCCAGGCCGCTTTCCAGACTCGTTTCGACTTCGTGAACGCCTTCGATGCCGACCATTCGCATTTTTACGTCTTCGGAAAGAATGGCCATGACGTTTGGATTGCGTCCTTTCAACTCCACACTCACCCCGGTTGTGGTGCTTCCCCAGGATCTTCCGGACTTGAAACGAACACCCGGTATGTCATTCGGCAGGAGGGCCTTGACCTTTTTCTTTACCTGGTCAACACTGAGCTCGCCCTCTTCCGCCGGGACGAGGTAGAGTACGATTCTCTTCGAACCGGTTGTGCTGTACTGCGTTGAAATCGCATCGATGCAGAGCTCGCGCTTTTTTGCGATCAACACCCGTTCGACTTGGGTATACAGGTCCACGGCATCTTCAAGGTCGTATGACCTCGGCACCTCAATGTTGAAGGCCACCTGGCGTGCGGGTTGCCAACGAAAGGGCTGTTTCCCGACCTGAGTGTAAAGATAATATCCACCGCTCAAGACCATACAGGCTACTGCAACCGTTGACCATCGGTAGCGCAGGGTAGCGTTGATCAGTCCGGCGTAGAGGGGTTTGATACCGACTTTTCTGAAGCGGAGATAAAGTGCCAGCGTACCGAGTATGATCACGCCCAGGATGACCAGTGCGCTGATCGGTATCTTGTCAAATCCATCCACGAACCAGTTGGCGGATTCAGAAGCCCACTTTGCTGTGCCCTCTAGTCCCGCCTGGTAAACCAGGTAGGTGACGGACGCCAGTAGTATACCGGATAGACCGACCTTCAACCATAAGTCCAGCCCGGACGCACCAGGCTGGAACGCTCGGGAGACAGCGAGAGGCACAAGTGTGAGTGCAACGCAGAGCGAAGCGATGACCGAGATACAGACCGTGACGGCGAAGTCCTTCATCCAGAGCGCATAGCCCGAGTCGGTTACAAATATGATGGGTATGAACACGCACACAGTGGTGAGCGCCGCGGTGAGTACCGGCATTCCAACTTCGCGGCTCCCCTCCCTGGCGGCATCGATCGCACTCATTCCCTCGTCGAAGCGCTTTCTGTAGATGTTTTCGAGGCAAACGACCGCGGGATCCACGAGCATTCCTATCGCGACCATCAGGCCCATCATCGAGACGAGGTTGAGGGTAATTGAAGAACCGAAGACCTCGCGCAGGATATACATCATGACAAACACGGTCAGGACCGAAACCGGAATGGCCGAGCCGATGATCAGCGTGCTGCGAAAATTGCGCAGAAAGATGAAGATGACGAGAATGGCGAGTGCCCCACCGATCGCTGCTGACTGGACCAGTGTAGAGATTCCTGTGACGACGTCTTTCGAGCGATCCCGGATGGTCTTTACAACGAGTTTATCTCGTCCGACATCATCGAGAATGGCTTCCATTTCCGCTTTGATGAGGTCTGCGGTGGCTACCATATTGGCCGTGGAGGCTTTGCGGATATTCAGGTTGACCGCGGTTTGACCATCGAGATGCTGGAAGGAGTCCTCGTCGGGGTAGTCATATGTTACATCGGCTACATCGCCAAGGACGAATCCAGAGCTGATCGGGAGATTCCGGATTTCATTAACATCGTTGAATTCACCAACAGAACGAACGGAGAGACGTTTGTTCGAGTCGTTAACGTGACCGGCTGAGACGTTCACGTTGTTCGAGCGAATCGCCCAGTTCAGCGAACGGATGTCCACGTTGTGGGCGTTCAGGAGATTCTGGTCCGCTTCCACAAGGAGGACCTTTTCCTCCAATCCGTGGGTATCTACATTGCCGACACCGGGGACTCGCTGAAGTCGAGGTTGAATGGTGTGTTTGTAGACCTGATTGAGTTCCATCGGGTCTTCACCCTTCCAGCTCATTGTATAGGTCAAAACGGGCCAGTCTTCCGTGTTCCAGCGCCGAATCTCGATTCGCTCCACATCGTCAGGCATGAATTCCCTGACCTGGTCGAGGCGGTCACGGATATGGACCGCCATCAGGTCCATATCCGTATCGTAGGCGAACTGGAGTCTGAGCCGGCATCGGTTTCCAGAGGATTGTGAGCTGAGGGCCTTCACGTGGGCAAGTGTGCCCATTACTTCTTCAAGTGGCTGGGTGATCTGCCTTTCGATTTCTTCAGGAGAAGAGGAGGGATACTGGACGTAGATGATCATTGACGGCCAGGTGAGGTCCGGCGCCCAGGCGAGTGGGAGGCGGGTGACCGAGATAGCACCCAGAACCAATACGCTCAGGGTGATCATGATCGTGGTGATCGGTTTGTTTATGGCTTGTTCGGAGAGTTTCATTGCGTTTTCTCGGATAGACAGGGAGGCGAACAAGGAAATATAGGTAATGCAACAACCGAAATTCAGGAAAACATACAATCGCGAGTGGTGGTTAGACGGGTATCTACGTGGAAATGTTCCAGGGAGCCAAATGCGGGATCACCTGCCTACGCTGCTCCGCAGCTACTGTGGGCAGGCAGAGGGCATAGAGCGAACTCCGCACTCCAGCCCAGAGAGAAGGCACAGAGGCCTTCCACTGGTGCCCCGGGAGGGC
>CAVOEZ010000397.1:0-4821 GCA_963694355.1 Latescibacteria bacterium UBA2968
GCTCTCACCTCTCAATTTCTTCTGGGGCGTCTGCGAAAACTGTTTCTATACCGGCCAACTCGATGATCCTGATTTTCGTCAGTGACAGAAAAACTCCAAAAAGTTCTTGGCAATGTATGGCGAAGGACTTCTCGACAAAATGGGGTCCGAGGCCAATGCCGGCAATGGGGCCCCGAAAGCGCTCAGCAAGGGGCTCCAACCCGAAGATCCATTCGGGACAGCGATCACCCAGTTTTACCTGGGCATATTCACGGAGTGCGTGAAGAGCACACCCGTGCCTGGCAATATCGCTCGATCCTACCTGCGCATAGCCTGGCTCTATAGAGACGCACCCGGGAGCTTGCGGGAAATTGCAGCCGAGTCCGGCATCAAGGATGTGCTTGAAGAGGCCGAGCCCGTTTGGGCGGAGTGTTTGCCTCCCAACAGCAATTATCCCCTTCCACCTGGAATTGCCACAGACGAAGTGGGTGCCCTCCGATATACGATGGCGTTCTTTGAATGGAACTTCCGTTCGCTCAGTTCATCCGGATATGAAGACGAGATGCGGCTGATGGCACTCATTGCGGAAATCGGGTATCGCCTCTACGAGCTCACCAACGACGATGAGGACTTTCAGAAGGGACAGACACTCTTCAGCGGTTCCATGCAGAAGTGTCTCAGTGTAATTAATGACAAGACCATCGTTGGCGGGGCGGTCAACAAGGCGAAAGAGTCGCTTGATAAGGCCGGAGATCGAGGCAGAGAACTTCGGTTACTCAAGGCACGCAGGGACAAGGGTCAGGATCTCCCAACGGATCCGGTAGTCTCTCCCCTGCCGGCTGTCCCGCAGAACGGTTCCGGTACATCGGCCCCGGAGACCGAGACAGAAGGAGATGTGGCAGATTCACCTGCAGCGGCTGCGCCGGAACCTGAACCCGCAATGCCTGCGGCGCCGGAAGGTAGTCTGGATGCCCTGAAACAGAAAATTACACAAATGGACACCGAGAATAAACGGTGGATGAGACTGGCAGGTATTTCCGAGATTACGGGTCTCCCGAACAAGGTCATGCTCTCCAGGGTATTGCTGCCCGGAGCCCTGAAACAGGCCATCTCACATCGCGAACCCCTGGGGTGTATTCTTGTTTCGCCTGAGGGAATGCGCGAGATCAACGGAAAATTTGGACGTTCGAAGGGAGACATTCTCCTCAAGCAAATTTCCGAGTGTCTTAAGGGACTTCTGAAACGCGGTGAGCGCCTTGCCAACCCGGATGGCGCCAATTTCCTTGTGATCGTACCCGCCCTTAATCTGAGGCAACTTCGGAAGCGCGCCGAGACCCTCCACAAAGACCTCACCTCTCGCCGTTTCGACCTCGACGGTGCCGCCTTGTCTATGGAAGCAAGAGCGGGTGTATTCGGTTTTGAAAGTTACGACAAAGGAAACAATGCGAAAGTCCTCCAGGAGGCCCTCTACACAGGTGTGGTTTCAGCGCTGGACACGGCCAAGGTCTCGGGAACACCGGTCGAGGTTGGCGCCGGACAGAGCTGAGTCCACCACGCGACAACCTGCAGCTACCACATCCGGCATCGAAGATCCTTCTTTTCTCCTCGAATCTCGCTTCCGCCGGAATTGGGACATACCTGCCCCTTACCACAACCCGGACACCTCGTCATCCTGCACCGACCTTCAGTCTGAACCTTCATCGCCCTTGAGAAAATTTCTTCGCCTGCTGCTGCTGTTCTTTTATGTTCCCCTACCTGGCACCGTATTTCCATCCAGGATAGACCCGGCTTCGCTATGGTGGATAGTAGTAAACGATGCGATCGCCCTGTGCTCCAGTTCAGGCAGAGTGGTCTCTCCGCAGGTGATGCCCAGTCTGATCAGGCGCTTTATCGGTGCGCCAGCTATCGAATGGCCGGATCTACCGGCAGAAGGTGCTTGCCAGGCATCTTGAAACCCCAATTGGTTCAGCACTGAAACCAGAGATCCTATGGCCAAACTTCAATTCTTCGATTGCAACCTCATCGTGGGCAGGAGAAGTTCGCCCAGGCCCGAGAATAACCTTTCAATTGTAGAAATTCTTGGGGAACTTGATTACGCCCAAATTGACAAAGCCCTGACCACACACGCGTCCGCTCGAGACCTGGATCCCCGAATCGGAAATGCGGCAATGACCGAGTTGGCGAACCAGCACGACCGCTTCGTCACCTCCTACGTGGTACTGCCCCACCATACAGGGGAGTTTCCCTGCGGTGACGCGCTGCTGCGCTATCTCTCCGACGGAGGTGCAAAAGCCGTCCGGATGTTCCCTGTGGAGCACAGCTTCGGGCTCGGCGAAACCTGGTGCGGCAACCTGTTTGCCACATTGGCAGAGGCAGGTGTGCCCGTTTTTATCGACCAGGATCAAACCGACTGGGTGCAGATAGACGGTGTTCTCGAACAGCATCCGCAACTCGATTTGGTCGTTCTGCGCGTGGGCTACAGAATCAACAGGTGGGTGTATCCACTTTTGGAGAAACACAAAGGGCTGCACTTGGAACCCGCATTCTATGCAGCCCACCGGGGAATCGAAACTCTGACCCGTAAATTTGGTCCGAATCGCATGGTGTTTGGCACGGGTCTCCCGGAATGGGATGCAGCTGCACCCATCTCCGCAGTGCAGTACGCAGACATCGACGACGAATGCAGAAGACAGATTGCCGGAGAGAATTTGAGCAAACTGCTGTGGAACAATTACTGACGCGTCCCCGTTTGGGGGAGGGAGTGCAATCAAATGACGCCTGATGACCGGATGTGGTCCCGTGTAAGAGCTGGAGAAATCCTGCAGGATGAATTGTTGATTGACATCCACACGCACATGGGGCCTTGGTACAATTTTCATATCGCCGATGATCCCTGGGCAGAGGGCATGATCGAGGCAATGGATACGTGTGGCATAGACTTGATCGTGACCGCACCGCACGCGGGCATAGGGCCGGAGGCCGTAGAGGGCAACAAGCAGGCACTGGACGCCATCGGGAAATTCCCTTCCCGTATATTTGGCTACTGCACCGTCAATCCCAATTACTCCGAAACCGAGATGATCGATCAGCTGGAAGGGTATGTCTTGCGCAACGGCTTCCGGGGTATCAAAATCCACCCCACCACCCACGACTACCCGGCGTTCGGATCTGGCTACGATGCCATGTGGCGATTTGCCCACGAATATGAACTTCCGGTGCTGGTGCACACGTGGGAAAGCGATCCCCAATGTGGACCGCTGCTTTTTGATCCGATCGGGAAAGAATTCCCGGGTGCGAAAATTATTTTGGGACATTCTGGCGCATCTGCAGGTGGTATTCGTGAATCCATAGCCGCAGCTGCCGCCACACCGAATCTTTATCTGGATCTCACCAAGTCCTTTATGCACAGGGGACTGTTGGAAGTCATGGTGAACGCCGTGGGCGCGGACCGGGTTCTGTTTGGAACGGACCTGCCGTTTCTGGACTGCCGCGCCCAGGTCGGATACGTAGCCGGTGGCAGAATATCGGACGGTGAAAAACAGAAGATATTCGGCCTTAACGCGTGCGACATTTTCCGAATCGACAGACCCGGTGCAGTAGCGAATTGACCGATCAGTCCCGGTCCGCTTTGATGCTGCGTGACCTGGGTCACATCCCGATCCCCTCCGCCAGGATTTATTCACTCAATGCCCGGCCAAGCACCCGGCACCAAAATGGAGCAAAACATGTCAGACTTGAAAGCCTACGCGGCAGCGGGAATCGACATCGATGGTGCCAACAGGACCAAGTCTCGAATTACAGGGATGGTCCGGTCTACCTTTGGACCCGAAGTACTCACGGACATTGGTGGATTTGGCGGCCTCTTCGCCCCGAACTGGAAGGACTACGATGATCCGGTGCTCGTGGCCAGCGCCGACGGTGTGGGAACAAAACTCAAACTCGCATTTCTAACGGGCATACACCACACGGTGGGTGCCGACCTCGTAGCCCATTGCGCCAACGACATTCTTGTCCAGGGTGCCCGCCCACTTTTCTTTCTGGATTACCTCGCCATGCCCACACACGAGGCCGAAGTAGCAGAGGCCATCGTCCGTGGAGTGGCAAATGGATGCAAGAACTGCGGGTGTGCCCTTCTAGGTGGTGAAATGGCTGAAATGCCAGGCTTCTACAAGGAAAAGGAATATGACCTCGCGGGTACGATCGTGGGAATGGTCGACCGGTCCAAAATACTGGACGGAACATCGGCCCGGAGCGGAGACACCCTGATCGGCCTTGCCTCGAGCGGACTACATACGAACGGGTATAGCCTTGCACGAAAGCTGGTATTTGAGACGGCGGGTTGGGATGTAAACAAACGCGTGGAGGAATTGGACGGCACAATCGGTGAAGCGCTGCTGGCGCCTCACAGGGCGTATGTGAAACCGGTCTTTGCGCTGATGGAGCAGGTCCATGTGAAGGGCATCGCACATATCACCGGAGGCGGGTTGGTGGATAACTTGCCGAGGTCTCTTCCTGAAGGTCTCGGCGCACGCATCTCACGCGGAACCTGGCCGGAAAATCCGATATTTACACTCCTTCAGAAGCTGGGATCCATAGAGACTTCGGAAATGTTCCAGGCCTTCAATATGGGATTGGGCATGGTCCTCGTTGTCTCATCCGACGAGGCGGAACTTGCTACTGGAATACTGCAGGGTCTCGGCGAACGCGCATATACCGTGGGCAAGGTGGTGGATGATCCGAATCATCGTGTCGAAATCTCTTGATCTGATATTGGTACCAAATCCCTAACGCCGAATGGAATGGTCCTATGCTGCTGCGATTTCTTCTGATGGGCACGTTCGC
>CAVOEZ010000398.1:0-4814 GCA_963694355.1 Latescibacteria bacterium UBA2968
ATCAGCAGCTTCGAGGGCTCCTGGCGCTCGGCGGTGATTTTGCACGCCGATCGCATGCGGGCTGAAAGTGCCAATGCGATTCTCAAAACACTTGAGGAACCACCAGATCGGTCCTTGCTGATTCTGACGGCGCCTGCCCCGGGTGCGTTGTTGCCCACGATCGTATCCCGTTGCCAGGGCATCAAACTCACCTCGCTTTCCGTGGATTCCGTCCGACAGGCATTGGCCTCACGAACGACTCTTGAGAGTGAGCAGATAGGTTTCATTTCGAGGACCTGCGGAGGCAGTCTCAGACTTGCTCTGGAAATGACGAATTCTGACCCTGGCGAAGTTCAGGACAGGTCGTTCCGTTTCCTCGAGGCACTCATCTGGGGAGATGAGTCAAGAACCTACGCTGCACTTGAGCAACTTTCAGGTGATCGTTCCGCTGCCCTCCGGGTGATCAGTGGTGCGTCACTCTGGCTTCGAGACACACTGGTATTTGGGCAGGGTGCTGGCGACCTGGCAACACAGCAGACCCGTCTGGGTGATATAGAAAAGTTGGCGTCGGCCCTGCGATTGAAGGGAATAGAGAGGACGCTGCAGAAGATTGAGGACTTAAGGGAAATGAATCAACGCAACGTGAATCTGCAATTGGCTCTGGTTTCGCTCTGGCGGGAAATGAAGCAGTTTGCGAACTAAATGGCAAGAGGCGCATTGCTACATCGGGAAGAGGGAGCATGGGAAAGTTCTACATTACTACTCCGATCTATTACGTGAATGATGAACCCCATCTGGGGCATGCATACACCACGATCATTGCAGACGTTCTGGCACGTTATCACAGGTCCATGGGTGATTCTGTCCTTTTTTTGACCGGTACTGATGAACATGGTCAAAAGGTGGAACAGGCGGCGAAGGCCAGGCGATTGAGTCCGCTGGCCCACTGTAATGAAATGGTGCTGCGCTATGAGTCACTCTGGAAAAAATTGAACATTTCTCACGATGATTTCATTCGGACTACCGAACCCAGGCACACGAAGGTCGTACAACAGATTCTGCAGAATATTTTCGATGCAGGCGAAATCTATGCAGACGACTATGAGGGGTGGTATTCGGTCCACGACGAACGATTTTGGACCGAAAAGGATCTGGTAGACGGAAAGGATCCCGTAAGTGGCCGTGAGGTGATTCAGATTTCGGAGAGGAATTATTTCTTCAGGATGAGTGAATATCAGGAATGGCTCGTGGACCATATAGAGACACATCCAGAGTTTATTCGACCCAATTCACGAAGGAATGAAATACTCGGTTTTCTGAAAAATCCTTTGAACGATCTCTGTATTTCCAGACCAAAGTCCAGATTGAAATGGGGAATAGAGTTACCCTTCGACGCAGAGTATGTCTGTTACGTCTGGTTCGATGCCTTGATCAACTACATAACTGCTCCGGGATATCTCGAGGATGACCAGCGGTTTGAGAAATGGTGGCCTGCGTCTTGCCATTTGATAGGCAAAGATATCCTTACAACCCACTGCGTGTACTGGCCCACAATGCTCAAGGCGATGGGGCTGCCCCTGCCCGAGACCATTTTGGGACACGGTTGGTGGATGGTTGAAGAGCAAAAGATGAGCAAGTCTCTGGGCAACGTTATTCGGCCGTTGGAGCTGGCTGAAAAGTACGGTGTAGACGGATTTCGGTACTTCCTCGCCCGAGAAATGGGGCTGGGTCTGGATGGCAGCTTCAGCGAAAAAGGGTTCGTGCAACGCTATAATTCAGAGCTGGCAAATGATCTTGGGAACCTGTTGAATCGAACTGTTGTTATGACACAGCGATATCTGGGCGGGATAACGCCACAAGTCGATCCATCGCATCCCGCACTGGCAGGCCCACGTGAACACGGGGAGAGAACGGTTCAGAATGTGCGTCGCTGTCTCGCGGAATTGAATCCGAACGGGATTCTGGATACGATCTGGGAACTGGTTCGGGCAGCGAACAAATACGCAGAAGTGCAAGGTCCCTGGAATCTGGCTAAAGATCCAAGTCGAAGCGGGGATCTGGAAGCCACATTGTATGGATTGCTCGAAACGATGCGATATCTCGCCGTGTTGACTTTTCCAGTGATGCCCGGCAAGGCTTCGGAGATGTGGCGGCAATTGGGTCTCGGTGGCGAGATTTCGGAACAAAAAATAGATGGGCTGACACCATGGGGAGGACTGGAAGCCGGCACAAAGGTAGCTCCGGGCGAGCCGGTTTTTCCACGTATTGAGATACAAGATCTTGGTGATTCCAGCCCTGAGCCGCGCCAAAAAAAGGAGATCGAAATGCCGGATGAGCAGGATGAACTCATTTCATTTAAAGATTTTCAAAAACTGAAACTGCGGGTTGCCACTATTACTGAGGCAGAGCGAGTGGAAGGGGCGGATCGACTCCTGAAATTGCAGGTCAGTCTTGGAACAGAGAAACGCCAGCTTGTCGCTGGGGTCGCTGAACATTACGATCCAGATGCGCTGATCGGCAGAAAGATCATAGTCTTGACAAATCTCGAACCGGCTACGATCCGAGGCGTGGAGTCGCAAGGTATGCTTTTAGCCGCATCCAGTTCTGAGGGACTTGCACTGCTCCAGCCAGATAGTGAACTCGCCGATGGCTCTGAAGTCAGATAGTACGCTTGAGGAACTCCAAATAGAAAAAAAGCATATGTTAGTTGACACGCACGCCCATCTGAATTTTCCACAGTTCAAGGACGGGCAAAGCCAGATCGTCCACAATGCAGAAGCGGCCGGAATCGGGATGATCGTCAATGTGGGTACGAATCTGGGACTGTCCCGTGCCGTTGTTGAGACGGCCCGCGAGCACAGTGGTGTTTTTGCCACAGTTGGATTTCATCCTCACGATGTGGAGAAGGTCGATACAGCAGGATTGGAAGCGCTCGCACGCCTGGTCGGGCGGAACAAGGTCGTCGGAGTCGGCGAAACAGGACTGGACTTCTTTCGCGACTACGCTCCTCATGATCGGCAGGAAGAGGTGTTCAAATGGCATATTCGCCTTGCGAAATCTGCGGAGTTGCCATTGGTCATTCACAGCAGGGGCGCCGAGGATGAAGTGCTGGAGATTTTGGACGCAGAGCATGCGGGAGAGGTGGGCGGCGTGCTGCACTGTTTCGGTGGGACAGCGGAGCAGGCGATTAAAGCACAGGATCTGGGTTTTTATATTGGAATGGGGGGTACGGTGACCTTCAAGAATTCCAATTCGATGGGTGTTGCCGTGGAGGTCCGAGGTGATAAATTGCTGTTGGAGACAGACTGTCCTTACCTGGCGCCAGTGCCGTTCAGAGGTAAGCGAAATGAACCGGCCTATGTGAACTATGTGGCTGCTGCGATCTCATCTCAAACCGGCGAATCTCTAGAGGCTCTTTCAGATCGCACCACGGAAAATGCCATTCGCCTGTTCAATCTGTCTGCACACCCATGAAGAATTCGAGACAGAGGTTGAGTCAGCATTTTCTCACGGATCACGGAGCGATCCGGAGAATCGTCGATGCTGCCAGTGTGCAGGAAGGCGACGGTGTGGTGGAGGTGGGGCCTGGAAAGGGCGCGCTGACCGAGTTGCTGGTAGAGGGTCCCGGGACCCTGGTCGGTATTGAACTAGACTCCATACTTTGCACGCACCTTCGAAAACGATTTGGGAACAGGCTCACATTGATCAATAAGGACGTGCTGGAGGTGGACTTTAGTACAGTGTTCCTCCCGGCAACCGACCGATTCATCCTTGTCGGAAATCTTCCCTATCACGTGTCTGGGGCTATCATAGAGAAGATTCTGGAAGCGCGAGACTTGCTGAGTCGAGCCGTGGTTATGGTTCAAAGAGAGGTTGCACACAGAATGATTGCTGCGCCGGGAAAAAAGGACTATGGCATTCTGTCCATTGCTGTGCAACTTCACTGTTCTCCTTCCATACTCTTCGAAGTTCCTCCGTCCAGTTTCGATCCGGAACCGAAGGTCCACTCCTCGGTGCTGCGTTTGGACTTCGGCGCGTCCAGATATTCGGTGACTGATGAACGACTGTTGTTCAAGATGCTCCGGCAGGTGTTTACGCAGCGAAGGAAGATGATCAAGAATACCTTGGCGCCCTTTTTTAGTGATGATGCCCTGGCCTGTGAACAAGCGCTGCTGGATGCAGGTGTTCATCCTACTGATCGACCGGAAATGATTTCCATACCTCAGTTTGAGGACATCTGCAAGGGGCTGGCCAGTTTCAGGAATTCCAGTGGAAAGGTGCGGACGGGTGGTTCAGTCTAGTTCCATTCTCGACCGCCGGGTAGAGCCCAGGTGGGACATTGCAGAGCGCCCGGATCATGCGCTGCTGGAAGAAATAAAGCGCGAGTTGAAGATTCCTACGGTGATGGCGAAGATCCTGATCAACAGGGGTATACGGGATGTAGCAACTGGCAGGGCTTTTCTCTATCCTTCGCTCGATCACCTGGTCGATCCCTTTCTGATGGCCGACATGGGGCGGGCAGTAGAACGTATCTGGCAGGCTATCGATGTGGGCGAGTCCATCATGGTCCATGGAGACTATGATGTGGATGGCGTTACCGGAACAGCTCTGCTCGTTAATACGTTCCAGGCGCTCGGAGCAGATGTCAGTTTCTATATTCCCCATCGCCTCGAGGAAGGATACGGCATTTCCAAGGGTGCAATCGACACCTGCGTAGCTAGAGGGGGAAGCCTGCTGGTTTCTGTAGATTGCGGTATCACAGCGATTCAGGAGACGTTATACGCCAACGGGCGGAACGTCGATGTGATTATCACCGATCATCATCAACCAGGTGA
>CAVOEZ010000399.1:0-4810 GCA_963694355.1 Latescibacteria bacterium UBA2968
TGACGTATAGGTGAGACTGAATCCCATATTTCCAACGCCACCGAACGGCTGCGTATAGGCGGCGAAGGAAGTAAAGATGTCGCTTGCGAGAGAAGGTACAGGTTTGTAAAAGGTTGTGCTCATGTGCCGCGTTTTGTCATCCGCAAGCGCCGCAGGGTTGTAGTATGTGGCGTTTGCATCATCTGCGATGGCGACAAACGCTTCACCCATTCCCGCGGAACGGGCACTTGGCTGGAACAGGAGAAAAGGCGCTGCCGCCCGACTCTCAGGCGTAGCCTGTGAAATACTGACATCCAACAAGCAAGTGGCGAGAATAAAGGCGGTTATCAGAAACTGCTTCATCTTTTGAACTCCTCTAATGTTTTGACGTTCTTGAAAGTAAAAAAAATCGGGTTCGGAATCAATTCAGATGATGTCCGAATACCCGGTTGACCTTTGTTCCGATTTCTCATGCTGATCCTCACTCGCATAAATTCTGGCATTTGGTTCAACCACTCCGCCCGTGAATGAAGGTAGTCCTATTCACCACGAAACTGGACAGGCGGTAATTCATTCCTAACGGGCAGTGATTGAAACCTTGGGAAAAAGCTGCGATACGGCCAAACGCTTTAGCGAGTGATTATAGGCGCTCCTTGTTTAGCCTTCTGCAATCTCGGCATGAAGGAAAAAATGCTTGTTCGGCCAAGTTTAGTTGTGTATTTTCTTCTGAAACAACAGGTTTTCCAAATATGTGTCTCGAAAGGGCATTTGACATGATCGATAAGGAACTGCTTGATATTTTGGCCTGCCCGGAGAACAAAACACCTGTGAAACTTGCCGACCAGGCCGTTATCGACGAGCTCAACGGTCGGATAGAAAAGGGCGAATTGAAGAACCGGGGCGGGCAGCAAGTTGAGAAGAAAATTGACGGAGGTCTGGTGCGCGAAGATGGGGCCTACCTGTATCCCATCGACGACGATATTCCCATCATGTTGATTGATGAAGCCATACCCCTTTGAGAATCCGGTCCAGCCGTCACGCTTACTACCTACTAATCATCGGCAATCCTGAAAACTTCTCAAGCAAAGAAATTTAGGACTTTTTGAGATTTTCTGTCAAGTTTTTTCCTGTTTTTCCATCATTTACAACGTATAAACGCATCGAGCCTCTTTTGGGTTCCCAGTTTTGTAATTCGGCCGTCGGATTTTCTGGGCACTGTTGATCGCCATTAAGAAAATTCAGGTGGCTATTTCTGTATATGTTTGATAATTAATGGATTATATTTAAGTCTAGACGCAAGATCGGTTGTGGAACTCAGAACCCATGCAGATCAAGATCTGGTTATCCGCCCTCCTGCTCGGCGTTTTCATAGTATCAGGCTGCACGAAAGAGGAGACGCCTCATCCGGAACCACTCCCTTTGGCTCCTTCAAAGCCCTCGGGCCTGGTAAAGTGGTCCTCCTGGGCAGGTCGTGATTCCGCGAAGGTCGGAGAGCTACCTTTCCTGCTTTATCTGTACTCGCGCAGATCCCACTGGTCGCACCAAATGGCCCGGGAGTGTTTTTCTGATTCGCTGCTGGCGCGGGAAATCGAGAGAGGGACGGTTCCGGTCGCTATCGACGTGGATCGCAGACCGGATCTTGCTGAGCGATACGGAATGGGCAGCTGGCCGTCCGTTTTTTTCCTAACACCTGATGGGCTTCCCATTACGGGAGCCGGCTATATGGAGTCTGACGATTTTACCAGGCTGCTCCGAAGGGTAAGGGTATTTTTCGATGACCATAAGAGAAAACAGGACCTTGACAGGGAACGAGGTTACCTGCAGTCGAGGTTGAATGACCAGGATAAAAGAAGGAAGAACCTGAATTGGGATAGTTCTGTATTCCTCCAAGTTGCGTTGGACAGCGTTCGGTCGGCAGCAGTAAGGAATGGCTATCCGGGAGCAGAAGGATTGATCCTTCTGATGGAATTTGGCACCGGAGACGACCCACGGGATCTGACACAGTTGTCGTCCCGAATGCTGAATCGTCAGATCCAAAGGCCGCCGGACGAGAACGGTCTGGGGTATTTTCTTACCGCGTTGACACGCGACGGAGTGATCCAGGACCGAGAACGAAATCTGGCGGTCAACGCTCAGGTTTTAAGTGTTCTTTCACGGCTCTCCGTGCGTTTGCCCACCGATGAGTTCGCGGAGAAGGCAAAGCATCTTGCGGAGGAGTTGGTCGTAGGATACCTGGACACAACGGATTCTCTGCTTGTGGCCGGCTATGTTGGTTCACCAGATCAACAGATCCCGGCTGCGCTCGACCCAACATTTATTGCGTCGTGGAACGCCCTCGGCGTGTCCGGATTCCTGGAACTCCATCGGGTCCTCAAGGACGACAGATATCTCGCACTTGCACGTTCCCTGATGCGATCCATTTTAAAGAAATTGCGGGACAAAGAGGGAGCGATCCTGCATATTCCGAAACAGGCGCCGGAGGTTCCAAGATTTCTGGAAGATCAGGCGCTGGTCGCTCGGGCCGCGCTCGATCTGTATGACGCGACGGGGGAGCCGGAATATCTCAGGCTGGCTGCTGAACTGGCTGACTTGATGGTTGAGCGGTTCCAGACCGGGTCCGGTGCATTACGAGACCGGTCTCCTGAATCTGGTGCTGCGCGTTATCCTGTTGTGGACCGGTTGGTACCCTCGGGCATTGGTGTTACAATTCAGGTTTTCGCCAGGCTGGAAGGGTATAGAGCTGGAAGGGGTTATGCGGAGCAGGCGGAGTCCGTGCTCAATGACCTCCCCATGCCTGAGCGCCTGGGTTTCTGTGGGGCACTGATAAGGGGAGTAGCCCTGCTTGCCAGGAAACCGGCCGCCGAAACGGAAGTGACAAACTGACGGAACCAAAAGGTGTGCGTGCTTTCTGGGGAACTTGTTGAATACTTCAAAAAACAGAGTGTTGATTGTTGGTGCCTCGGGATTTCTAGGTAGAGCCCTGGTAAAAACGGCCATTCAGGGGGGAATCGATCACGTGTCCTCTATGCGTCAGGTGAACGGAGATTCAAGCGATTCCGTTCGGCTTGATCTTGCGGATCCTGACCAGGTGATGGCCGCAATTGATCAGTCCCGACCGACTTGGGTGGTCAATGCCGCCGCTGAGACGGGTGTGGACAGGTGCGAGGCCGATCCAGAGCGAACCCGGCAGATCCATGTGGAAGGAACCAGGTATCTTGCCCGAGCGTGTGAAGAAACGGGTGCAGGACTGGTGTCGATATCAACGAACTATGTGTTTGACGGCGAAAATGGCCCCTATTCTGAGGATGATTCAACCAACCCGTTGAACATGTATGGGCGAACAAAACTGGAGTCGGAAACAGTAACACTTGAAGCAGCGTGCCAGTCGGTTGTTGTTCGAACAGCGGTACTCTACGGTTACCACGAGGGGAGTCGACCCAATTTCGTAACTTGGGCTGTAGAGTCGCTTTCGCAGGGGCAACCTATTCGTGTGGTGACGGATGAATGCACCAATCCTACGCAAGTAGATGAACTGGCTTCTTTTCTTCTTGGTCTCTGTAGCGGAGGGTTTGAGGGACTCATCCATTTTGCCGGGTTGGACTTCCTATCGCGGTATGCAATGGTTGAGCGTATTTGCCGCGTATTTGACCTGGATCCAGGGCTCGTGACGCCGGTTGAATCGACAGCACTTGGGCAGGCTGCTCGCAGACCGCTTCAAGCGGGACTGCAGATCGAGAGGCTGAAGCAAGTTTTTGGACCGAACTTAAAATCCTTTGACGCGCATCTGGAATGTTTGGCGGCAACTTTGAAAAAATAGTCCTGGCGCTGGCGCCAGGTGTTACCAATTCCTTGATTCACCCATCCTTCTTTCGATTTTCGCGGATAAAAAATGAGTAACCTGCCGATCAAAATTTCGCTGATCACACCAACATACAATGAGCGAGAAAATATTACCCTGCTTGCCCAGGAGGTCTTTTCGGTAATTGAACGTATCCCGGAGATAGATCTGGAATTGATTGTTGTGGACGACAACTCGCCCGATGGTACCGGAGAGGTCGCAGAGAAACTGTGTGAATCCTATCCTGTCCAGGTTCTTCATCGGTCAGGTAAACTTGGCTTGGGTTCTGCCGTAATGGAAGGCTTTCAACACTCCACGAGGGACTACCTTGGAGTGATCGACGCAGATTTGAGCCACGATCCAATCGTGCTCCCTGAACTGATCCTGGGGCTCAGAACATACGATTTGACCATTGGCAGCAGATATAATGTCGAAAGCAGGGTTGAGAAATGGCCGTGGTATCGCAAACTGATTTCACAAATGGGTGTTTTTCTGGCCCAGAAGCTGACAGGGGTTCAGGATCCTCTTGCCGGGTACTTCTTCCTTCACCGGAACGTACTGGGAAATATGGAGCTGACTTCCCCAGGGTACAAGATCCTCCTGGAGATATTGGTAAAAGGGAGTTACAGAAACTTTCTGGAGATCCCCTTTGTTTTCAGAAACCGACAATTCAGCAGCAGCAAATTGAACATCAAAGAATATTATTTATTCACAAAACAGCTTCTGTTGTTTTCCTTGAAAAAGCTGGGGCGAAAGGACAGTTGATTTTCGCCTCTATCGAGATGCTTGAAGATTCGCATAAACATATATAGAATAACGGCTTATATTTTCTGGATTCCGCCTGGCTCATGGGCTGTTTCTACTTGACAAGCCTGCCAGGTGACCTTAAGTTAGGTGCTGTTTCCCAACAATTTTCGATTTTCTCCCCGGGGCACGAGATGCGACCGATCAATCGTACAATGGCGTTACTACTCATTTTAATAATGTGTACTG
>CAVOEZ010000400.1:0-4807 GCA_963694355.1 Latescibacteria bacterium UBA2968
CATTCTTGTCTCGAAACACTGCCTTGGCACCTTGCTCCGAACGTGCCTCCACCCTCAACCGTAGGAGCCGGCTCCTGCCGGCGACTTCCACTGATCTCTGTCACGTTCCCTCAGCTCCTACCAATCTGCATTACCTTGTCCGATTTTTATAATATTATTGCCTCTCGTCCCACCGTCGCATCGGTCTCCCACCGATCCTGGGCCTCTGTGCATTCTGTGATCCCGCATCTCCGGCCAATCCTGGGCCTCTGTGCACTCTGTGATCCCACGCACATTCCCTGTCTAGTTCATTCCTGGTTCCAGGTTGTGTTAGCGGGTTACATGAATCTCAGACCGCGCTGGTTGCGCATGCTTCGGTTGGCGGATGGGACGTATTCGATTGCCGGCAGGCCGACCAGTTCGCCATTTTTCATCCAACTGGTATCGTCACCGTAGAGATTTTCGATCAACAGATTCTGAAGCCGCTTCAGTGTATCACTGTGAGCCGGATCCTGAGCCAGGTCGACGCATTCTTTCGGGTCCTCGTCGATATCGAAGAGCTGACTCTGATTCCCAACGGGATAATAAATTAGCTTGTATCTCCCGTCGTGCATCATGCGCATCGCTGCCGCCCCTTCTCCGTGTTCTCCGTAGAGATTTTCTCTTGGAGGATCGCTGACCAGGGACTGACGATCTACGGAGTCCGGAATGTCGACTCCCGCTAGGTCGAGCAGGGTGGGCATGATGTCACCGAATTCCGCGAGGCGATGGTCGGTGGTGCCGGCGGGCAATCGTTCGTCGCCTTGAACCGGCATGATCACGAAGGGAATCTTGGCGGACATTTCGTAGAAGGGGGTCATACACCACAGGCCATGTTCGCCGACCATGTGACCGTGGTCGCTGGTGAAGAGAATGATGGTGTTGTCCAGAAGGCCGTTTTCCCTGAGGTAGCCGATTACGAGTCGAATCTGGTGATCGATATGCGTGAGGGTGGCATAGTACGCGCGGCGTGTTAGCTCCCATTCGTGACGATTCGCCCGGACCATTGCGAGGTCCTCGGGATTACTCAAGGTTTTAATATGATATGGCAGGTCGTCGAAGTTTTCTGACCAGTTTCCCGTGGCAGGTTCATCCAGCGGCGCGTCACGGTAGAGGTCCATGTAGGCCTGAAGCGGTGTGAGCGGAGGATGGGGAGCCGAGTAGGAGAGATACCAGAAACCCGGTTTTCTTGGATCTCTTCTGCGGATGTATTTGCACATCTCGCGCGTAGCCCAGTTGATGGGATGCGTTTCCTCCGGCAGGTGCCAGGTCCTGGTGATGAACTCATTCTGGGTCATACCTCCGGCATATTCCTGGCCGCCGTAGCCCTGTTCTGCGAGGTAGAGCTCGTAATCATCCGCGATCCCGTCCGGTGTGTCGTGAAATACGTGTCTGCCCTGGTCTTCAACCAGTACGTCGTCGAATCCCACACGGTGACGCTGTGGATACACATGCAGTTTGCCCACACCGTAGGCCTGATACCCGGCGTCTCGGAAGCACTGTGCCATTGTTGGCACGTCGGGGAAGTCGAGACCGTCCGCATATCGTCTGAGGCCATTCGCCTGGGGACTCATTCCGGTAAGCAATGAGCGTCGTGCAGGAACACACGAGGGGCAGGCGGAGTACGCGTTCGTGTAGGTGACCCCACACCTCGCCAGGTGGTCGATGGTGGGAGTCATGGCGACCGGATGGCCTGCGTGCCCCGTGACCGGTCCGCCCCAGTGGTCGGTGCAGATGAGGAGTACATTCGGTTTATCGGTCTGGATGAATTCTGACATGGAGAACCTTTCTGTTGGTCTTTATCCTAAACGGATGTGGTGATGTGTACGAGGCCGTCTCCAACACGAACCCGGTGGAGTCTGCGCAGCATGATGATGTGCCCTGTGGTATCCGCATGGATTTCATGCAGGGTTTGACCGAAGAAGTCCTGGATCACGCCAACGAGTTGTCCCGTTGTGACCTTGTCGAGGAGATTGACTTTGGGACGAAAGTATCCGGCCACAGGTGCCGAGACAACCTGGTCGAGATTCCCCTTCCCAACAAAGTGATGCAGGAGGGGTGATGAATCAGGTTCCCCAGGGACCATGTCCATCCACTTCATGACATTGAGAACGCCATTTGCAAAGCATCTCACATCTTCGGGACGGGCGATCCCACCTCCGGGTGCCTCGGTATAGATACAGGGGATACCCAGGCCGACCGCAGTGCTGATGGTGCGTCCTTCCGGTAACGGAAGGGGATGTCCCCAGAGAATGGGTGCACCAAATATTTTCGCCGCCTCGAGTGAGCGCTGTCCGAGATCGCCTTTGTCGTGAGTGTATCCAACGAGTGTGGGGATGTTGTAGGTGATGCCACCGGAGTGGAGATCGATGAAGAAGTCTGCCTTCTTGATGATTTCTTCTTTGACAACTGCCGCAATCCGGTGCGTGATGCTTCCTTCAGGGTCCCCGGGAAAGACGCGGGCGAGATTGAGACCGTCGATGGGACTGCTTCGAAGAATGGCTTCATAGGCAGGCATATTACAGATGGGGACCATCAGGAGATCACCCTGCAGTTCCGCCGGGTTCACCTGGGAAAATACCTGTGGGATCGCCTCTACACCTTCGTACTCATCCCCGTGAACACCGGCGACTACCACAAGTGTGGGCCCGCTCTTGTCACCACGTGCGCAAAGGTAAGGCAGGCGCCATTCGCCGCCGTCTGGGCGCGAGGCGACTGACAGCCACTCGGTGTGTTTGTGACCCCTGTCCAGAGTGTCCAGATCAAGTCGGTCCGCTGTCATCGATTTTCTCCAGTACAAATGTCAGATTGAGTGATTATTCGAAGCGCTCGGGAGACATCATGGTCAGGTCGGTCGAGGGCGTTTCTCGCCGCGCGATCTGCTTCACGAGGCTTCCGGTAATGGGTCCAAGAGAGATCCCGATCATGGCGTGTCCCGCCGCAACGATCAGATTCTGGTAATATCGTGAACGTCCCAGGAATGGGAGACCGTCTGGCGAACAGGGACGGAGACCGCGCCAGGTTTCCAGCATTTCGAGTTTCGAGGGATCCAGTTCAGGCATGTATCTGGGGACCGCGTTCAGGATGGCCTTGACTCTTCGCTTGTTGATGCTGAAGTCGAGTCCGGCGAGTTCCAGCGTACCGGCGAAACGCAACGTGTCGCCCATCGGGGTTACGGCCACTTTGGATTCCGCAAGTGATGCGCCAATCACAGGGCTGATCTGCGGGCGCTTGAATGTGACACTGTATCCCTTGGCGGGCTGGATTGGGAGATTCAACTTGAGCTCCTGACCCAGTTGAGGTGACCAGGAGCCGGTGGCGATCACGACTTGCTCTGCCTCTATGTCACCACGTGTTGTTATGACTTTTCTAATCTGCCGGTCCGAGGATTCGAACCCGATGACTTCGGTCGACTCAAACGCTACGCCGTTTTGCAGGATGTGGCTGGCCAGGCCTTTGACGAACTTGTGCGGTGTGAGGTGCGCGTCCTGAGGATAAAAGATGCCGCCGATGGCTTTGTTTTCAATATTCGGATCGAGGGTTTTGATGTCGGAAGCATCCATGAGCCGTGTTTCTACGCCGTGTTTGATCAGGGTTCGGGCATCCGCTTCGCCGTCTTTCAGACCCTTCTCAGTGAGGTAGGCGATGAGGTGGCCTCGCTTCTCATAGTCGAAGTCGACACCCTCGATGGCGGCGATTTCATCGAAGAGCTGGACACTCGCGAGACTCATTTCACGAATCAGGGGAGTCGCACGGTGCATATGTTCAGCGGTGCATGAAGCCTTGAATTTCCAGAGCCAGGATACGAGATCCTTGTCCAATCTGGGTTTGATGTAGAATGGGCTCTCGGGATTGAGCATCCATTTTAATCCCTTGAGCCACACGCCGGGGGCCGAGAGCGGGATGCTGTGACTTGGCACGACGAGTCCCGCGTTTCCATAGGAACTGCCCGCACAGATGTCATCCTTGTCCAGTAAGGTTACGTCGTGGCCTGCCTGATTGAGGAAATAGGCCGAGCAGACACCGATGGATCCGCCGCCAATAATGAGGATTTCAGTTTGGGCTTTCACGGGTGTTCCCCTGTTGATTTTCCACAGATCAAGTTGAGAGTGGGTGGGTAATCAATCCAAGTGTCTCGAGTGATCCTTTCAGCATTTCCATTTCCGCATCGGTCGCGGACACCATTGGCGCCCTGAGATATCGCGCCGAGATTCCATTGAGCTCGAATGCCGCGCGCCAAAGCGCCTGGAATTGACCCCCTACCTGGGTCGCAAGGGACGTAAACGGTTTTTCGATCTCGCGAATGATCGTGCCCGCCCGCTCAGCATCTTTCCGCTGATATGCTGCCCAGTATTCGGCAGATACGTGTGGAGCGAAGGAAGAGAAGAAGGAGAAGTAGGCGGGATTCCAGGGCCACTGCGTATAATTCCTCCAGAGGCCCCCACCAGTCATGAATCTCCAGTATGGTGAATACTTTTGCATGGTGTCCGGGGCGTAATCCACAGCTCCGTCTTCCTTGAAACTGCAGATGTTGGGGTGGTCCACCAGGGCGTCGAGAATTTCGTGAGGCGGCCATCCCACGAGCATCAGGGGCATGACATCTGCAATTTCGCGATAGTGTGTAATTTTGCCCTGCGGAAGGGCGTGGTCGGACGGGAGGACCATCAGTATATCCGTTCCGATTTCCTTGCAGAAGTGGGCGAATTCCACAGCCTTCGTGTTGTTCCATCTTCGGGTCGCCGCTACAGTAAGTGCTCGTCCGGCGGTCTGATCGACCAGACTACGGGTT
>CAVOEZ010000401.1:0-4793 GCA_963694355.1 Latescibacteria bacterium UBA2968
GGAAAGACGAGTTCCCCCTCTTTTTGGGCGACCATTCGGGCCAGTGTGGGGGTCAGTTCCGGTCGCATAACAAGCAGTTTTCCGTCTCGGTCATTCAGCGTAAATGTCTGTTGAGTAACAATTTCTTCGCTGCTCTTGCCCAGGTAAAGGTCCATGTGCTCAAGTGTTGGACCTTCGTGTTCCTGATAGCCAAAGGAGTTTCCGAGCGTGATGAACTTCTCTGAAAGCCAATTCTGATAGGCCCAATCATCCGGATAAAAGTCACGCGTACCCTTCACGCGCGGAACGATTTTGGAAGCCATTGAAACACCTCGCTCAAAACTTGCTGGTACTGACATAAGAAACAGTAAAAATATTGGGTTACGAACAGATCGGCAAAAATATATTAAACCGATCGGGAAGTCAAGATTTATCGATTGTTGACCAGGAAAGCCGCTTCAATGTGCCGAAGTGCAGGAGGGGAATTGGAGAGGTTGATTCCGATCACATCAAACCGTGGGACGAAACCAGATTCTGCATTGTTGCGGATATAGACGCTGGCGACCATTGCGATTTGCTTCTGTTTTCCAGGTGTTACACGCGTTTCCGGTTCCACCAGGACGGGGGCATTTACGGTTTTCACCTCCACGAAGGCAAGGATCTGGTCCTTGACTGCGATCAGGTCGATTTCACCGCCACCTGCCCGGTAGTTCCGCTCCAGGATGGTATAGCCTTTCCCGGAAAGCTCCCTTGCCGCAAGACCCTCACCCCTCCGCCAGGTATTGCTCAGGGCCTTCTGCTTCTTGATGTAGAGTGCCCTGAGGTCTTCGATTTCCACTTCGGGCAAATCCGCTGAGGCACTCTTGATGCTGTGACCGATGGCCTCCAGCTCTTCTTCGCTACCTGCAAGCGAAATGCCTTCGGCAAAGATGTGGAAATCCTCGGATCGTGACCGGTCTGCAGAAACCACGCCCTGGAAGGTGAGACGGTGAATGGGACAAGGACCGTGTTCACGAATGGCTTCCAGGTGGGCGTGACTTCCATACCCCTTGTGAGAATCGAATCCGTATTCCGGATATTGCTGATGGTATTCGGCCATTTGCCGATCTCGCGTGACCTTGGCTAGAATGGAGGCGGCGGCAATGGACAGGGATTTGGCATCACCGTCGATCACGGCGATTTCGTGAAACCGACTCTCGGGCACCCACTTGCCGTCAACAAGCACCCGATCCGGTCTCACTGAGAGCTCGTCCAGGGCTCTGCGCATGGCGAAAAACGTAGCCTGCAGGATATTGTGCTTGTCGATTTCCTCGCTGGTTGCCTGGCCAATGCCAAATGCAACCGCCTGATCCACAATCTGGTCGTAGAGGCGTTCTCTGGTTTCCTTCTTGAGAACTTTGGAATCGTTGATGCCGGGTATGCGACACTCGTCGGAAAGGATTACAGCGGCAGCGACTACGGGTCCGGCGAGTGGGCCGCGACCGGCTTCATCTACGCCAGCGATATGGGAAAGGCCTTCGTTGCGGAGATTTTTCTCCATCAACAGCATCTTCTCCAGGCGGGCCCGTTCTGCGGTTTCTGCCTGGCGCAGCTTGCGCTCCCGGAGCGCTAATTTTCGGACGCCCGACCGTGAATCGGTCTCGAGGACTTGAAGCATCGCCTCATCGAGTTGATCCGTGACGCTGATATATTCGCTTATACGTGCGATGGATAAACTGGAAAAATCGGAGGGTATCATGCGACCTGCCGTAACGGGGAGACAGATTGAAGGCGGATGACGAAGCAGAGGGACGTTGTTTAAATGTAGTGGCGAGGCGGGCTGCGTGTCAAGATGTATCCGGGATCCGAAAATCCTGATGAGAACTGGACAAAGAGCCAACGGGATTTTGCAGACCTCCAAACTTATTGTCGGCCTTTCGGGTCGTCCCGTTTTGCGAATTTCGAGATTGTTGATTTGTGAAGTGTTTGTTTTTATATTCATTTGCAGTTGGTCGTGAACATGGGCTGGTTGACATCAGGCGGTTGCTTAAAAAGGTATGGAACGATGGAAGAGCGGTCCAAATCCGAGAATCTGCGCAAGCTGCTGGTATTTGTGAAGCCTTACTCAGCAAGGCTTTTCGGCGCCTTGACGATCACCGTATTGTTGACGATGGTGGGCATGGTCCCGCCCCTTATCGCCATGTACATCATAGATACGGTCATTGTAGAGGGCCGATGGGATCTGCTTGAACTTCTGCTTTTCGCTTCTATTCTGCTTCCAATTATCTCGGCTGCACTTCGGGTGACCAACACCTACACCATTTCTTATATCTCCCATCGTTTGATCATGGACATCCGGCTCAAGATGTATGAGCACGTCTTTTCCCTATCCATGAAATTCCACGATGAAATGGGGACGGGGAAGACCATGTCTCGAATGATGGGCGACGTGGCCACCGTTCGCAGCATGGTAACGATGCGAATGCTTCGAATTGTAACGGACTTCGTTTCTTTCTTCGTGGCCATGGGCATTTGTTACAGTTTGAGCTGGAAGCTGGCCATCCTGCTCACATTTCTGCTGCCGCTCTATGTGTTCAACTACTACGGCTTCATCGGCGGCATCCGGACTTCGAAGCGAAAATGGCGACGGAAGATGGATGAGGTGTCGGTTGGCCTTCAGGAGCGGCTTGGCGGCGCGGCCCTTGTGAAGGCGTATGGAAGAGAGAAACGTGAAGACAGGACATTTACGGAAGACACTCGCGAGAGTCTTGGCTTCGCGATGCAGACGGAGACGTATCGTGCTTCGGCGCGCACCGGGTTCTGGGTGGTATCGGGTCTGAGAAATACGCTGGTGTTCTGTCTGGGCTGCTATTTCGTGATTCAGGGCGAGATGACATACGGCCAGGTGATGGCCTTCCTCAGCTACGCGATGCGTGTTTTCGAACCCGTGCTCAATTTGATGGATGTAGGCATGATGTTCGAGCAGATGATGGTGTCCGTGGATCGCATCTACGAGGTGCTGGATTACGAGGTGGATATCAAAGACAAGCCGGGTGCGGAGAAGCTGTCCCGGCTGAAGGGTCACGTGAAATTCGACCACGTGTCCTTCGAATATCTGCCGGGCGAACCGGTGCTCAAGGACATTTGCCTCGAGGTACAGCCCGGACAAATGGTGGCTCTGGTGGGGCACACGGGATGTGGGAAGACCACCTTGACGAGTCTGCTGATGCGATATTTCGATGTCAAGGAAGGCTCAATCCAGGTTGACGGGCGCGACCTGAGAGATGTGAAATTGCATTCCTTGAGAGGCCAGATCGGGCAGGTTCTTCAGGACTCGGTTCTGTTCAATATGAGCCTGAAGGACAATTTGAGATACGGGAATCTGGATGCCACCGAGCGCGAGATCATCGATGCGGCCTGGGTAGGTGAAATCCATGAGTTTATCTTGCGAACAAGAAACGGGTATGATACGAAGGTGGGGGATGACGGGATCAAGCTTTCTGTAGGCGAAAAACAGCGGCTGGCCATTGCCAGGGCGGTATTGACCGATCCTTCGATCATGATCCTGGATGAAGCCACTTCATCTCTCGATTCCCTTTCGGAGGCCCTGATCCAAAAGGCGATGGCAAACGTGTTGAAAGGCAGGACGTCGTTCGTGATTGCTCACAGATTGTCCACCATTGTAAATGCGGATCTGATTGTGGTTATGGATCAAGGCGAGATTGTTGAAAAGGGCAGTCACGAGGAGCTGCTTGCACTGCCAGATGGAAAATACAGACAACTTTATGAACATCAGTATTCGGGCGAACAGGAAGAGGTGGCGGCTGACTGAGCCGCCATACCGGAAGCACCTCCCAAAATATGAACTCCAATCTCCGACGATTCGTTAAGAGCTATATCAAGCCGTTCTGGTTCAGGATGGCTGTTGTTATGCTCATGGCGGGATTCACCTCATCCTACATGTTTATTCTAGGATACATCACCAAGATGACGGTCGACCACGTGCTCCAGGTTCGCCCGGAGACCTCAGCACTGACCGGAATGGATACGGGGGTGTTCGGTACGCGAGACCAGGGGAGTTCAAAGGCCGAGGTCGATCGGCCCCCGCGCGATCCGAACCGGGTTCTGCCGCACGATTGGGACGTTGAAAGAGGCGTGGCTGAAAAGAGTCGTGCGGAACAGATTCAGTGGCTCTGGGTCGTATTCTTCATTTATCTGACCGTTCGTCTGATCTTTTCTGCCATGAACTGGTTCTTCAATTACAATATCGCATTTGTAGGTCAACGGATCGTTTTCAGGATACGCCTGGATCTGCATCAGAAAATTCAGAAACTGCAGATGACCTTTTTCGATCGGCAGCAGACCGGGAAGATCATGTCCCGAGTTCTTGACGACGTCCAGCTCCTGCAGGGAGAGGTAACAACCACGTTTGTTTCTACGATCGGTCACGTGGCCAAAATCCTGATCGGGATCGTGGTGCTTTTGTCCATCGATGTAAAACTGGCCATCTTCTCCCTGTTGGCCTTGCCGCTTTATGTGCTTACATACAAGTTTTTCAAGCGAGGAATCTCAGTTACATTCACGCGGATGCGGGAGACCTATGCTAATACCTACGGCCTCCTGGAGGAACGTGTTCGAGGCATCCGTGTAGTCTATTCCTTCGTACGTGAGCGTGGTGAACGTCGGACGTTTTACAATCGGCTGGCTATCATATTCAGATTGGCAATGAAAAGTTCGATGCTGGACGTAGGTCTTGGCGCGACCTGCTCGGTCATCAGTGCGATTGCCAGTGCGTTGATTTTTTACTGGGGCGCCCTGATGGTACGGGATGGCCA
>CAVOEZ010000402.1:0-4778 GCA_963694355.1 Latescibacteria bacterium UBA2968
CGCAACGCTTGTAGAGACCTTTCGGCCCAAACTTATCATGTAATAAGGTTCGGAAGAAAAGCCAGATGGAAGATGCCGAAAGATTTACGTTCTTGGGCAGAGAATATCTAAACGTCGAGATCGATTACCTCGGACACATCGAAAACGACGAAAGGGTTGTGGACGCTTGCGAAAATATGCGCCCATTTCTCCTCGAAGAACCTACCTCCAAAGTGTCCTTGAGTCTGTACAGTATTCTCTTCAATATGGGCGTACACGACAGACAACTCCGCTACGACAAAAAATCCTACAAAAGAATGTTCAAAGGGGTAAAACTGGAATCCAAGCTCTGGAAGGAGTAGCTTTACCTTGAATGCTCAGGCCGGAGGCTGGCTCAAACAAAAACTGATCAGCCCGCTTGCTCTTAGACTTTCTGCGCCGGGTAAAGACGACCTTTCTCAACCTGCCTTTTCTGTTGCCGAAGCCCTCAAAGCGCCTGAGAATCTGCTCATTATCCCGGATGGAAGACCAGGAGGTTTATTTCTGGGCGCATCACAATTCTGGGCGATTCGTCACAGATATCCGGATGCATCAATCACCCTCCTGGTTCGGACGCAGAAGGAATATATCGCCCGCGAAATCCCGTTCGTGGACGAGGTTATTTCCTACGACGATTTCCTCCTGCCTTTGGGCAACAAACTCAAAGAAGTCATCCGAAGACTCCGCGAACATAAATTCGACATTGCCTTCTGTTTCAGTGGTGAGGAAAACCTTTGCCCTGCCTCACTGTGTTATAAAAGTGGCGCGCAGATTCGCATCGGGTTTCAACGAGATGATTTCCCTTTTTTCAACATAAGAATCGTGCCCAAATCCGGCACCTGTTACGAACCCGGACGACTTTCTTTAATCCCCGAAACTCTTGGAATTCCACAGGTTAAAGAACGGGTATCCTGGTCTGTTTCTGAAGCCGGCGCAAAGAAAATAAGAGATCGCTACCTGGTAGGCAGATCGCCCGAGGAGCAGTTCGTTGGCCTGGACATAAGTTCGGCCAATCATCGGCCGGCTTTCAAACAGGTCCTGCATCTGGCCCAACTGATCATCTCGCTGCCGAATACACGCGCGCTTGTTTTTTTCGGTTACGAGGAACGAAAGCATGCGAATCGGATAAGAGAGGAACTTGGGCAAAAAGTACTCTTGTTTCAAACCGATGATCTGCCGAAGATAGTTGCGCTTCTGGAAGCCTGCCATCAACTGGTGACCTGGAATACTGATCTTTTTCACCTTGCGGTCTCCATGGGACTACCTATTACAGGAATATTTTCAGCTAAAGACAAAGAAAGGTGGGTTCCTGAAGATCATCCAGGAATGGAAATCCTGACCAGTGAAACATTTCAGGGATGGAGCCCGGGAAAGATTCGTGACGTAATTCATGGCAGGTTGGGTTCAACGGCGCAGGAAGGCACGGGTAAGGATTAAAATGATTCTGGGCCTTGTGATCGCAGGCACAGATAATTGATGAGTCCAGGCCGTATATTTCTTCAGACCAAACCAGAGCGAAGTGCAGGAGAATTTTCTCCGTCTAAATGCACAAAGATTTGTTTTAAAGCGAGTTACATGACACCGTTAATTGAATCGAGGCGAATTATGGACTCCCCGGATAAATATAGCATGAGATTCTTGCTGTTTCCCTTCATGGTCGTGGCGTCGATCCTTTGCTTTTCAGCTGACGTCCGCGCCCAGCAAGCCAGTGCGGACATCTAGCTGGTTGGGGATGAATTCCTGTCAACCGTTACAGAATTGCAGACCGAGGGTGGTCAAACCATTGCAGTTGAGTTGTACGCGACCGGATTTTCCAATACCGTTGGGCTTTCGGCAGCAATCGCCATAAGTGACCCCACTGCCATTGCAGCTGTTTCTGGAGAAAAGAAACAGGGCTATTCCTTCCCTGCCGATCCTATCAAATGGAGTTCAGGAGCTTCGGAAATTGAATTCAACGAAGGCACACTCGCCGTTTCCGCCGAAGCAGGGTCGAATCTCAAACTGGTAGGTGTGGTGCAGATAACACTCGCGCAGGGCTTTTCAGCTTTCGAGCTCACGCTGACCAGTCTTAGATTCGATTATGCGGATGGCACCTCGCAAATTGCCGAACCCAATTTGGTGATGACTGTGGTAAATCTGGGTAGACTCCCGAAACTTTTTTCTGCGGATTTCAATTTGGATTCCGGGAATCAGAATTCCCGTTCACGGTTTGTAAATCCGGGTGTCAAATTTCCCGTGCAACTCTTCGCTTCGGGTGTCAAAACGCTCACATCTTATGAGATCAGAGCACAGATCGATACAGACGAAATTGATGCTGCGAGTATTGAATTTGTGCCCCGTAGGCAATTTGTCGTGTCCGTCCCCGGTGCCGATGGCGGAATTGGTGACGGTGGCACAGATGCATCCCGAATCTCTGCGGATATTCAATCTTCAGCAGACGAATCCCTGACAGACTCCAGGTCGATCCAGGCAGGTTCTGGAGAATCAGTGACAGTCGAACTCTACGCCACAGGGTTTTCGAACACCGTAGGTCTGACGGCTACACTGACCCTCGATAATCCCTCAGCGGTATCGACAATATCTGGAGAAAAGAAGCAAGGTTATTCTTTTCCCGCCAGCCCGGTTTCCTGGACGGGTGGATCTGAACTCACCTTCAATGAAGGTACCTTGGCCACGTTTACGGAGGAGGGTTCCGATCTGAAGCTGATAGGGATTCTCACCTTTACGATGGCAACCAGCGAACCCCTCAACATCGCCTTTGCCGCCCTCAACTTCGACTTTGCGGACGGGAACTCGGAATCGGCCACATCGGATGTCATCCTTGCTGTGAATGGAACAGGTGGGGACCCCTCGGGAGGAGGAAGTGCCACTACAGGTGACGAATCCCGGGCATCTATAGATGTACAGGACGTTGGCGACGATGTACTCACTTCCGGCAAGAACCTGGAGGTCGCTGGCGGCGAAACGGTCCTGCTTGAACTTTTTGCCACGGGTTTCTCCAACACCGTTGGGCTCACTGCCGTGCTCGGTCTGGACAATCCGGGTGCAGTGACTGAGGTTTCTGGTGAGAAGAAACAGGGTTACTCCTTCCCAGCGAATCCCATCAAATGGAACTCGGGAGACGCCACTATAGAATTTAATGAAGGTACCCTGGCGGTCCCTAACCGAAACGGGCTCCGACTTGAAACTCATCGGTACTGTGTCGGTCACGCTCGCTCCGGGCTTTTCTACGCTTAATGTGACCCTGAACAGCTTGAGATTTGACTTTGCAGATGGGAATGTGGACAATGTGACACCGGGAGTGGTCATATCCATTTCAGAAGGAGGCGGAGAACCCCCGCCGCGCCTGCAACAGTCGAAATTCAGGGCAACACTCTGATCGCGCGCGCAACATTGGTCGAAGGACTCAGCAATGCATTTCCGGTAGATGGTGCATCTCTCGGTGTCCTGCGTTTCCGGGCCACTTCCGCGTTCGATGGCGCCCAGATCACATTTTCCAAGGTGGTGTTTCGCGATGGTGAGTCCACGTCCACAATTGAACCCAATGTGGTCTTGAACCTTCAACAAGCCTTTACCAACGCTCCGATCGTAACCGATCCGCCAATTCCCGTCACCGTTACGGATTCAAGAGTAGTCATCGAATGGGGTACGAATAAACCCAGTAACAGTGTCATCAACTACGGCACATCCAGAAACGACCTCAGCCTCAGTGCCAGCAACGACAATCTGGTCGTAAAACACAGGTTGCTTGTCGAGGGATTGGATCTGGGTACGCGCTATTTCTTCCAGGTCGTCTCTACCGATGCAGAAAATCGCACCTCTGCGGCTTTCCCCCTTGGCGGTGCATCGTTTCTGACGCGCAAACGGGCGGACACTGCGCCTCCACGAATTCAGCAGGGCCCGGCGGCATTAGGTATTACGCTGAACAGTGCTGAAATCATTTTGATGACAGATGAGGCTGCATCCGTTGAAGTCAGCTATGGAATTTCGGAATCCACGCTGAACCTGTCTCAATCCAGAACATCCACGGAATTGATTCATCAGATTCAGCTTTTGGGTTTGGATAGCGGGACCACTTATTTCTACAAAATCAAGCTGACTGATTTGAACAATCTCTCATTCGAGACCAGGCTACTCCGGTTCACAACGCGCTCGTCCGCAGATACAAAACCACCCAGAATTCTTGGCAGGGCTTCAATAGTAGGCCGTGCTTTCAACAGCGGCGTGGTGGGCTGGAATACCGACGAGGCGGGCAACAGTGCGGTATTTTATAGTGCAGATCCCGCCATTTTGATTGACACAAGCCAGATCGCGGGATCTGCGGACTCTGTGGTTGTCGATGAATCTGTCAACCAGCATCGTGTTACCCTCACAAACCTGGTTGCCGACACACTCTACACGTATCGTGTTCGAACGATAGACGCCAGTGGAAATGTCGCGCTCTCCTCACCATTCGACTTCCGGACCAGAGCCGTTGAAGACACCACAAAACCGAGGATTGTTAGGGCGCCGATCGTCCCGAGGCGTACCGACAACGAGGTGATTATTGCCTGGCAGACAAATGAACCCACAACCGGCGAAGTTCAGTTTGACACCACCAATGCCATCTTCGAGAACAGTGATGCGGGGGAAATTTTCTCCACCTCCACGCCCGCCAAAAAACATGAGGTTCTGCTAACAAACCTCGAACCGAGTACGGTTTACTATTACAAGGTAAGCGTAACGGACGTGTCCGATAATGGGCCAACGACCAATGAGGG
>CAVOEZ010000403.1:0-4770 GCA_963694355.1 Latescibacteria bacterium UBA2968
TCTGCAGGTCCGCCGTTTTCAAATGAAGGATCGAATCCCCGAAACACACGCCATATCCGAATCTATCGTAGAAGTCCGGAATGCCATACAAGAAGCCCAGGTCGTACCCGTGCTCCTCCATAAATCTGGTGGACTCATTCATGATCAGACTGGCATACCCCTTCAACCGATGTTTGTTCTCCGTACCCACGCCACCGATTCCGCCTATCCTGACTCCGGCCGTACCTATTCTGATGATCTTGTCGAAGATCCACAGCCTGCTGGCCTCCTCACCCTGGGTCGACAGGGAGATCTTCCAGCGGTCTGGTCGGACGCGATGCCGATGCAGTTCGTAGTTCGACAAATTCTGCCTCTGTCTTCCAGGTTCAATCCGAATGAAGCATCTCAGTGATTGGTCAAACCGTTACATAAATGGGACTGGACCACGCTTTTGCGCCGTCGATCTGTGTGACTCGAACCCAGTAAGGATGGCAACCAGATGAGAGTTCGGTTTCCTTGAAATCAAAAGAGACTTCTTTGCCAATACCTTCCGGTGCCTGTTCGAATACGACCGCGATTTCGATGCCACCGGCTTCCACTTTTACCGGACCGTTTTGCAGGTCTGCAAGTGTGACCAAGGTTTTCACGACGTCTGTTTCGAATTCAATCGTGGTATCCGCGGACCCCTCTATGTCGAGGACAACGCCGTCGGCATCTCCCGTGGTAACCGACTTCCAGGTAACAGCGTTCGATGACACATCCTGGATCCCTTCGGAAGCAGAATCAAAGGCGTAGCCTTCGGCATTGAGGATGCGTCCATTTCGAACGGTGAGTCCACCATCCCATCGGACCAGTCTGTTCCTGGCACGAATTCTCTGCCCGGACCACGCAACGCGCACCTGAGTCTGAGAACGAGGAATTGTTTCAGGATAGGTATAGACCTGTTCCAATCCTCGGAATATGTCTACGCGTTCTACGGATGCGGTGCCGGTGACAGAGACATTGATTTCGGGCGGGGACGAAGCGTGGACATCAGAGCCCATCGGCTGTCCAGCCGCCCTTACATCTAGGAGAATTCGCTGGCCTGTTGTGCCGTAACAGCGCCTGGACTTCAGGGCCTCCCAAAGACCTTCGCGGGTGAGTTCATTGGCGAAGATACACGTGAGTCCCCCGTAAACGCCAAAGGATCCGCTGCCAGGATAGGCCGCCCCGGGGCGACCCTTATGGTCATCGCTGCCTGCGGTGAATCCCACCCTGTAGCTCTTTTCAAGCGCCCATTTAAGGAACCACTCGAATTCGCCCCATTCGGAGTAGACTTCGACAACATACTCCAGATCCGGATCGTGCCAGTTCAGATTCGCATATCTGCCCCCGACATGCGGGACAAGCAGAACATCTTTGCCTTTCATCGTGTTATAGAGATCGGTTACGTGGCGACAATCGGTATCGACATCCGATTTGTCCGGAATGAGTACGTGGCTGGATCTGTGAATGGGCCCGTCATCACCTGGATAGTATACGTTGTGGTCGCCTCCCACCGGGGTGTTTCCGGACCATTCGTACCCCACGAACGCCACAAAGTTCCCAGGATCGTTTTGGGTATTGGCCTGATGCTTAATTTCAGTCCAGACGTCTTCCGTAATCTGGAAATCGTTCCCCTGGTGGCCTGCGAAGTCCACAAGGGCTGCCTCCCGGGCGAACTTGAAATACGAAGATACAGGATTTGTACCAACGGTCTCCTCGCTCTGACCATGCAGGTCTCCCCAGAACGGACTGTATCGGGATCTTTCCGCGATACACTTGAGTCCATTGCTCTCGGCGGTCAGCCCGTTTCCGGTATCTTCGGCGAGAACGCGATACACGCCGACATGTTCTGCCCGAATTCCTTCGAACCGGTGAACCCCCTGGTCCTCTGGCACGAACTGGTAGGTCTCTGGCAGTCCCGCCAGCCCGTTGGCATTCAGATGAACTTTTCCATCATATGTGGTACAGGGGTTTCCCCACAGGTCCTCTGCCTTGATACCGACCCATGTAGATTCTGCTGGCGTGGTTTCTGAAGCCGTGAGCGCTACAAGCTTGGCCGGAGGACCGCTGACGATAGGAAAACTGGGAGAGGGTACTTCTTCGTAGACCCAGGTACCGCACCAGTCCACCGCGACACGGAATTCGAATTGCTCCTTGCAGAACGTTTGCGATCTGCTCCCGGGAGATCCTCCTGTGGTATCGCCGATGGTAAGTGTGATCGTATCCCCTTCGGACAGGGACTCGTCGAATACATCGATGGTGACACATAAGCGCCAGGGTCTCACGTATCGCTGTTTCTCGAATGTGGGTCGCAGCGTTGCCGGTCCGGAAGTGGTCACCGTTGCGTACGCAGGGGCTGCAGGATCCGTGAACTGGGGGGCCTGCCAATCGCTCACATCCCGCCAGGCGATTTTCAGGACGCCACCATCGTCGATCCCGTATTTTCCGGCATGATAGGTAATATTCCAGGTTCCCGTCGACCCGGCAACTACGGGACCGGTAGGGTCGATTTCCGCCCAGCCGTAAAGTTTTTGGACCTCAGACTCTGTCATCTGGAACTCCTTGAGATATTCTTGCCCGCATTGTAAGGTTTGCGCGAAGGCAATTTCTGCTGGAAACGATGAGATAAAATATACATTATTCATTGGTGGACAAGGGAAATCACCTCTTAAATCCGGAACCCTTTTGCCTTGACCACTGTAATCCCCTGGATTACCTTTCCAACACTTTCGCCCCTTCTTTTCCTGTAGCCAATTCCGTCCCTTCCGATCGCGCTTTTGGGCAATTCGATACCGATTGTTACACTTTATTCGAAACCAGACTGCCATCTTTGTGATATCGCCAAAGAGCGAATCGCAAGTGTTCAGGCGTCTGTGCCATTCCAACTGAATACGGTGGATATTACCTGCGATCCAGAGCTGTTCGAGAAGTACAAAGAGCGTATTCCAGTTGTGATGCTCAACGATGAAGAAGTGTTTGTGTATCGCATAAGCACCCGGCAGCTTCGCAAGAAGATCATGGCGCTTGTGCCGAGCAATTCTATATGGGCACGGCTGCGAAGACCGAAAAAACCCTGAGGCTCGAGCGGATATGGATGAATTGAATGAGGTAGAAAAGGCGGCTGTTCTTCTGATTGCCCTGGGGCCAGAGAAGGCTCAGGACATTCTGGATCGGCTGGGATCGACTGATCTGATGGCCATTGTTGCGGCCATGAAACGACTCCAGAATATCTCGGAAGAGTTGAAACAGTCTGTCCTCCTTGAGGTGAATCAACTGCTGATGGGTTTGGCCGCGAATCAATTTCCGGTCAAGGATGACCGCAATACCACAGACACCGTGGACGAGGAGCAGCCTGGCCTGCCCGCCTGGAGACCGAGATCGGAGCACGTGGAGCCGCCGGCCGATACGAATGTCAATCTCTTCGACCGGCTGGGTCCTTTGCTCAGGGAGCGGATCGACCCGGACCAGATCGACTGGGGTGCCGCCGGGTTCGATTTCGGAGAAGAGGGGAGGTGGCGACGGCCTCCGGAGGAAGAGTCTTGAGCGAAGACCTCTTTGCAGGACTGGCGCCGGATGGGCCGCTGGCAGACCGAATGAGGCCTCGAACCCTCGACGAGGTGAGAGGACAGGATCACCTTGTGGCTCCCGGAGCGTCGCTGAGACGGCTGATCGAAGGGGATCGGATTCCCTCTATCATATTCTGGGGCCCTCCCGGGACTGGAAAGACGACACTTGCCCGGCTTGTTGCAGAATCCACTCAAAGCAGGTTCGTGGCCTTCAGCGCAGTTACCTCCGGTGTGAAAGAGGTCCGCCTGATTGTAGCAAGGGCACAGGAAGAGCGCCGGATGGGCCGCAGAACGACTCTTTTTGTGGATGAAATTCACAGGTTCAACAGATCACAACAGGATGCTTTCCTCCCTCACGTGGAGGACGGCACAATCATTCTGATCGGGGCCACTACCGAAAATCCTTCCTTCGAGGTCAACGCTGCCTTGCTTTCCCGCGCGCAGGTCTTTGTGCTCAATCTCCTCGATGTCGATTCGATCAAGGCGGTTCTGCAGGCAGCGGTGACCGACGAAGAAAACGGGTTGGGCCCGCTGGCGTTCGAACCGGAGGCGCTGGAATTGATCGCGAAGGTCGGTGAGGGTGATGCCCGCCGTGGACTCAATACTCTGGAAATGGCGGTTGCCTCGGCCAGAACCGGAGAAGACAGCAAGCTCACTGCAGACCTGGTCAGACAGGTACTGGGCAGCAAAGTGCTTCTGTATGACAAGACCGGTGAAGAACACTACAACCTGATCTCAGCATATCACAAGAGTCTGAGAGGCAGCGACCCTCACGCTTCCCTGTACTGGCTTGCACGGATGATGGAATCGGGTGAGCACCCGCATTATATTTTGAGGAGAATGGTGCGGTTCGCTTCCGAGGATGTGGGCAACGCGGATCCGAGAGCCTTGTCGATTGCCCTGGCGGCAAAGGACAGCTACGACTTTCTGGGCAGCCCCGAGGGCGATCTGGCGATCGCCCAGGCGGCTGTATACCTGGCGACAGCACCCAAGAGCAACGCGGTTTACGCAGCGTACGGGCAGGCTCAGGATGATGTGAGGAACAATCCAAATCTCCCTGTTCCACTACATATCAGAAACGCGCCAACCGGACTGATGAAGGGGCTGGGGTATGGCCGTGACTACCAGTATGCACACGATGATCCAGATGCGTATGTGCCTCAGGAGTATCTGCCGGAAAATCTGGAAGGCAGAATCTATT
>CAVOEZ010000404.1:0-4765 GCA_963694355.1 Latescibacteria bacterium UBA2968
CACTCGTTATTCCATCCAGATGTCGCCAGGTCCAGGTCGCCATCGTTATCCAGATCTCCCCAGGCAAGGTCACCATTTGCCACAGGCAACAGATCAGGGTTCCGATCATCTCTGGCGAGGGTGCCTCCATTCAAATTAAGATATACGACTGTCTGACGAGTGCCTCCTGCGCCATAGCCAGACATGGCCAGGTCCGGATCTCCGTCCCCGTCGATATCTCCCCAGGCGACCGACCCCTGGTTGAGGTTGATCAGCCTAGCTGAATTCGGGCTATCGACTTGCAAGGATGCCCTGCTTCCCAATGGACTTCCAATTCGAGACCCCTTGATGCGGTCATTCTCGTAAAGTACGGTACTCGTATTCCCCGCCGGAGTCATTCCATTGACAAGCAGATCAATATCCCCATCGCTGTCGTAATCGGACCAGGCGAGATCGCTATAGCGCAACGGCGAAAGACTGTCCTGCGACAGGTCCTGGATAAAAAGCCCACCGTCATTCAGATAGACTTCGAGTGTGCCTTTTCCTTCGGCGCTAAGACCGGACAGCGCGATGTCGAGATCGCCGTCTCCATCGTAGTCTCCCCAGGCAGCGGAACCAAGGTAGATCCCTGTTATTTCGGAGCTTACTCTGCTGAGAATGCCTGCATCGTTTCGATAGACGCGGGCGATCGGTTGGCAGTTGTTCTCCGTACCGGTAAGACCCGTAAGCAAGAGATCAAAATCACCATCTCCATCGAAGTCTCCCCAGGACGTCGAGCTCGACCAGACACCGGGGAGGTCCTGGCCTTGAAGCGTCAGGGTTTGAGCAGAGGTTGAACTGGATAGGAGAAGCAAGAGCAGAATTAAGTTCAAAGGAGCAACCATACACGGGGTCACCCAGGATCGGCTAAAAGACCGATGCCAATTGCGAGATGACACACTTCCGATATTTTGAAGGATCCGCATGGGTAAACTTTTCCAGGTAAAAATCAACGAGAAACGAACTGTAGAACCCTCCGAAATCTAAGGGTCAATTTTCGATAAGTCAAGTGATATTAAGCCACTTACCGAGAAATGAGAAAACTGCCAAGGGTTCACAATCCAGAGAAAAAAAGGAAGGCCGCCCGAATGGGCGGCCTTCCTCAACATTCGCCTTCTCTAAATCTGTTTCTCTACCTCTATTTCAGCAGCAACATCTTATGAACCTTCGAGAATCCTGCTGCTTCCATACGATAAAGATAAACACCGCTGGCGACCGCTCTGTCGAGCCGGTCCCTGCCATTCCATCTGAGGGCGTAGTACCCAGCGACCTGATCGCTGTTTACCAGAGTCAGGACCTCCTGACCCAGGACATTGTAAATCCTCAAGGTAACCTTTCCGGCCTCGGGGACCGAGTATCTGATCGTGGTTGCCGGATTGAATGGGTTGGGGAAGTTGTGACCCAGGGCAAACTCATCCGGTACCAATGTGAGACGATCTCCGAGGTTTTGCGCTCTGTTCAGGTTGAACTTGCCGTCTATGAGAACGCCTTCAGCGATTCGCAGCAGGTCACCCTGGGGATGATCATCCAGAAGTCTGAATCTCAGTCTCGCGAGTCCTCCTTCTCCTTCAGCGGCTGCGCCATAGGTGACCGCGCTTGCCAAAAGGATTTCACCTTTTTCAGCATCGTGAGACAGGGTGCCGAAAACTTCAGCCAATCTTCCATTCTGCTGAAGCAGACTATTCTTGCCGGACGAAGCCGATACGTACTGAAGGACCGATGGGTCATAATCGAATTGCAGTGCATATCCCTTCAGATCACTGGCATTCGAGAGCAGGGCATCCACAGTGAATATGGCGCCGCTCTCAGACGAAGAGGGCCTTCCCACCAGTTTCAGTTGAGCGGTATTGTCTACACCATAGACGAGGGCCACGTGTGTAGCAGGTTTGCTGCTGCTTTCTCCCTGGATGTATTTGCGACCAAATCGCTGCACGAACTGAATGAAGTCGGCCAGATTGACCTGGTCATCGCGTGTAATATCTGCAAATGCGTTGAATCCCGGGTCTGTCGATTTCTTGCCAAAGCTCTGTACCATTTGAATAAAATCGGCCAAATTGACCTGACCATCGCCTGTGATGTCCGCCGGGAATTCCAGGGCCGCTGCGTTGGTTGTAAAGCTGCCTGTGAGCGAAGCGCTATCAAAGGTGCCGTCATTGGCAACAACCTTATAGTAATATGTCTTTCCGTCATCAAGCGTTTTGCTAACGGTAAATGCGGTCACTCCCGATGGGTCGCCAGACCCTGTGCCGGCTCCGGCGGCCACACCCGTTTTGATTACCAGAGCATCCGTAAAGGCATTCGAACTGGACACTTGAAAACTGTATGAAAGTGTGCCGGAGGCAGAGCTGTTGTTGATGACCACCGTAGGACTTATGCCGCTGCCCTGGATGTGTGCAAATGTTGGGGCTGCAGGTCCCTTGTCTGCGGCAGGCGCAACCGAATCCGAAACCTCGGAAGCGTCTCCCTGGAGTTGCTGAGATCCAAGGGAGACCACGCGGTATGCATATTCAGTTCCGTTTTGCACGGTTCCATCTACATAACTGTTTGTAATGTCGAGGCTGGCTACTGGTGAGAAGTCTGCGCCTCCGGCCGACCGTTGTACGATATACCCTACGACACCCGTAGAAGCACTGGCATCCCAGGCGACCCTTACGGACTTGTTACCTGCAGTCACAGATGGTTTGGCAGGGGGCGCGGGTGCGGGCGTCTGCCCTTCCGCAAAGGTCGTGAACGTAAGGGTTTCACTTGTGGCCGGGCCATTACCTGACCGGTCGTACGATTCCACCAGGAATCCGTATGAGGAGGCAGGTGTGAGATTCGTTAGCGTGAGGCTGTGATTGGTAACATCGGCGGCATCTCCTGCGCTGAACCCCAGTGTTCCTCCTGCAAGACCGAAATCGACCGCGCTGTCTGACAATTCATCTGTTTCCCAGGTGATCAGTGCAGATTTGTCGCCCGGGGTGACAGCCACGTTTCGAATCACTGGAAGTGTCACGTCCGGCGCTGAATCGGTTGTGAACTGAAGGACAGAACTCTGTGTTGGTCCATTGTTGTTTTGATCCTTAGAAGCTGCCTGGAAGAAGTATGTGGTGCTTGCAGAAAGATTTGTGAGTGTAATCGTGTGATCCGTGTCAAAATCCGGATCGCTGTTTATCAGCTCGAGATCCGCCTGTGCGGTGCCATACGCGATCTCCGCGTCTGCGGCTTCGTTGGTGACCCACTGAATGGTTGCTGAACGATCGGTCTTGTAAATTACAGAAGGTGTCGTTGAGATAGCAGGAGCCGAGAGGTCCACATCGGAAGGCGTGGTGCCAAATGCCACTTGACTCTCTGTTGCTCCATTGCCGGATGCATCGGTGGATGCCACTTTGTAGGCATAAGTGGTGCCGGGCTCCAGGTTCGTCACAACAGTCTTGTGGGCTGTCACATTGGTACCATCGATCTCCTCGGAATTCAAGTCATCGTTGGAGGTTCCGAAGTTGAGTTTGCCGTTGGCGCTTTCATCCGTTTGCCATTCGATCGTAAGGCTGTTGGTGGTAGAAGCCACCACCGTTGGGCCCTGCGTGATCACGGGGAATTGAGTATCTGCTTCCGTGCTGGTCGTAAAGCTCCCGAAGCCACCAGGAGGCGCGAACTTTGGTGTGATGGATGGATCTCTGCTGGATGCAGTCAAACCGGATTCGTTTGTAGAAGAGGCCTGGAACAAATAGGGAAGACCGCCCGAAAGTCCGGTAATTGTGACCGAGTGATTTTTTACCAGAGCATTGTCGGGGAAAATCAACTGAGATGGTTCGCCGAAAACAGGAGTGCCTTGAGCAACCGTCCCACCCGGAGCAATTCCTATCGCCACCTGGGAACTGGCAAGCTGATCTGTTTTCCATTTCACAATGGCGATCTGGTTCGTGAATTCAACGAAAGGTCCTTCGAGGAAAATGGGCGCCACATCAACTGCTTTTGACCGGGTCCGGAAGGTATGGTCAGCTGTAACCCCAAGGACTGAACCGGATGCATTCGTGGTAACGATATTTCCGGAGAGGTCTGCAGAGCCCACGGCATAATGGTAAACCGTATTGGGTGACAATTCCGTCAGAGTGACCGAATGCACTTTTGAACCCGTAGCATCTTCAACGGTTTCCGTATAATCTACCGACTGGCCATATAAGACTCTCGAGTCGGCGGGCTCATCGGTAAACCAGTCAACGGTAACCGACGACGTGGTGATATTACGGACTACCGGGCCTTGCACAATGGTTGGCGGATTGGTATCGTCCTGCGAGGGTGTCCGGAATTCTGCCGGGTCGCTTGTTGACGAGTTTCTGTCGGCATCCGAAGTTTCGACTTCGAATGTGTAAGTTGTGCCAGGTTCAACTGGAATTGTGACCGAATGCTTCCGACTGCGTTCAATGTCTTCCACCTCGTTGCTGAATTCGCCTGCCTGTTTCGAAGCAGCAGATGGGCCAAATCTGATTACAGCTGAATGCGGCTCATCTGCTCCCCAACTTATAATGGCAGAAGTTGTGGTGATTCCCAGGGCAACTGGCGATGAAAATACCACCGGAGCTTGAGTATCGGCGAGGGCTTTGGTAGCAAAAGTCAACTGGCCCTCATTGGTCGTTGGCCCATTATCGGACACGTCCGTTACGCTTACCTTGTAATAGTAAACCGTACTCGGTTCGAGGTTTGTTAGCAGAACCTCATGTTTTTTGGCGGGCGTGGAGGTGGAGAAACTTTCCCCCGCATCACTGTT
>CAVOEZ010000405.1:0-4756 GCA_963694355.1 Latescibacteria bacterium UBA2968
TTGCCCACATCGAGAGACAGCTCCTGTGATTGATGGGGCTCTCTCCGATTGGAATGAGGCATATCGTATTCCCAATCTGGCAGCTTTAGATGGACAAGAAGAATTTGCAGAATTTTTTGCATCATGGAATGTCGACGGATTGTATTTTGCCGTAGATGTAAAGAAAGCACCCGCGTTGGAAATCCAACCAGACCGCCCGCTCCGTGGCGATGGGCTGCAAATTTGGGTTGACACACGCGATGTCAGGGACGCTCACCGAGGCAGCAGATACTGTCACCACTTTTACGTTTTGCCAGGCAAGGGTGGCAAAAAAACAGTGGGGGGTCAGGTTCGATTGAGGCGTGCCCGAGCGCACAGCAAGCTATGCCAGCCTGAAGAGTTGCAGGTGGCGTGCAGGAGCAAACGGAATGGATACAGTCTGGAAGTCCATCTTCCTACAAGCGTGCTGACCGGGTTCGATCCGGAAGAAAACAACAGACTGGGCTTTACCTATATTCTCAGGGATCGCAAACTCGGTCGACAGTACTGGACGGCTGATGAGCCACTCCCGGTTTCATATGATCCCAGTCTGTGGGGGACCCTGGTGCTGTCTCAATAGGTCTTCACGAAAACGTGCAGCCAGCGGGCCAAGATACGTGTATCCAGGGTGAAGGGTGAGAGTGGCTTCAATATGCACGAGCGAGTATCTTACGGAACTGAAACTTCAAGCAACAAAGAGAGCATGCAATGGAATACAGATTGCTCGGGGAGACTGGATGCAAGGTCAGCAGATTGGGCCTTGGTCTTGCCCAGATTGGTGCATTTGAGTTGACCGACACAAATGTGGTTGAACGACTCCTCAATACAGCCCTCGATATGGGGATCAACTTTTTCGATACGGCAGCAAGTTATCGTAACAGTGAGGCGCTTATCGGCCGGGCGATTTCTCATAGACGAGAGGAATTCTTCCTGGCTACAAAATGTGGTCACTGGGCCGCAGAAGTACCCTGGACGGCGGACACCGTCAGAACACATATTGAGAGGTCCCTCCGGCGACTGGACACAGATCATCTGGACCTCGTTCAGCTTCATTCCTGCGATGAAGAGCTGCTGGGAGAAGGCGAAGTGGTTCAGGCTCTGATCGAAGCGCGAGAGTCTGGAAAGACCAGGTTTATCGGATACAGCGGAGACAATCTGGCTGCTGCTGTTGCGGTGGATTCAGGGACCTTTCACACACTGCAGACCACTTTCAACCTGATTGACCAGAAAGCCAGGAAGGGCCTCCTTGAGAGGGCCAAAGATGCGAAGATGGGTGTCATTGCCAAAAGACCCATTGCAAATGGCGTCTGGGGAGGATCGCTCGAGAATTCCAATTCCACCGTTCAGTTCGATACTATGATGCACCGGGCAAACATAATGCTTGCTCTGGGTCCAATTCCGGAGTGCCCGGCAGGCAGGATCGAATTGGCAATGGGATTTACCTTTGCCCACTCTGCGGTAGACGTGGGTATTCTGGGCACCACAAATCCAGAGCATCTCAAGGAGAATGTGCGGATATTCGAAGAGGCACTGCCCATCGCGGATGAGGTGGTAAATGAACTCTGCCTCAGGTTCGACACGGTAGGCGCGGAATGGAAGCAGTTGACTTGAATATTGGGAGAAGGCAGATCCATATGGTATATTTGGAAACTGCCGTTGAACAGCCGGGTAAGGAGCCGAGGAAGGTTGATGCCACTCATTTGGTAGGGTGGCGTTTCTGTTTGGATGCCGGATTGTGAGTATTTGAAACACTTTAGGGCGCTCTCGTGTCCGAATATGTGGGATCGCTGAGTTTCGTTGACAAGCGAAGCTAAATACGTGTACGGTTAGACTATTACCGGGAATTGTGAGCGCAATTGATGGATACCATGCTGGAACCCGTTGACGAGAAACTGGCATCGAGAATTTCCTCGATGATTGCCGATGATGAGCAGATCCTGATGCGCGTTTCTTCAGATCTGAACCTGGATGGAACGTATGGCGAGCAGGTTGTGGCCGTAACGGATCGCAGGATCCTTGTGTTCCAGAACGGCAATGAAGCGTTAGATATCTCCTTTGAAGCGCTTCGTCTCGCACGCACGGAACCCCTTGTGGGTGGATCACGGCTGGAACTGGAGCTGAAAGACAAACCAACGGTAATGGTCCCGTACTCGTTTACCAAGGCGCTGCCATTTTCCGAACTGACAAGAGGAATAGAGCAACTTCGCAAGTCCGAGCCATTTGCCATTAGAATGCAGTTGGATCGTGTTCGCTGCGATACGTGTGGGCGGCTGTTGCCTGAGCGAGACGGTGTTTGTCGTGCGTGTATCAATCGTCTTGCAGTTATTGGTCGAATCTCAAGATATCTCAGTCCCTACAAGGGAAGGGCTTTTCTGCTGGCATTGGGTTCCGTTTTGACCACCGCGGCTGAATTGGTCCCACCCCTGATTACCCGGAAGATAGTAGATGACGTCTTGGTGCCACGGGGTGAAACTCAGGCTGGTTCTGAATCAGTCCAGCTGCTAGGCCTCCTGGTCCTCGCCCTCGTTGGGATGCGTCTTGTGAGCTGGGGCGCAGAGTGGCTGCACGGATGGACGATCACCTGGTTAGGTGCCAGGGTAACTGCAGATATCCGAAGCCAACTATACAAGTGTCTGGAACTGCTTTCTTTACAGTTCTACGACAAGCGTAAGGTGGGTGCGGTGATGTCCCGGGTGACGCGAGACACAGATCGTCTCCAGGACTTCCTCGTAGATGGCCTTCCATACCTGATGATCAATGGCCTGATGTTGATCGGTATACTAATCATGCTCTTTGTGATGAGCTGGAAACTCACCCTGTTCGTTCTGATCCCTGTGCCGTTCATTGTCCTCTGGGGAATGATTTTCTGGAAGCGAATGAGACGTTTCTTCACGAAATGGATGCAAAGCTGGTCCGACCTGATGTCTCGCGTGAATGAGGCACTTACTGGAATCAGGGTGGTCAAGTCATTTGCCCAGGAGCTTCGGGAAATCGAGGCGTTCGACAAACGGAATGCCGAACTGACCACGGTGGCGGTCAAAACGGAGGTCAACAGGGCCGTCTTCTTTACGACGATGAGCTTTCTGACCGGAATCGGTGTCCTCATCGTGTGGCTTTTCGGTGGAGAAGAGGTAATTGCAGGAGAGTTGACCCTCGGTACACTGCTTGCCTTCTACAGTTACATGTGGCTGTTGTATGGGCCGCTTGAATGGTTTGGAATGGTGAACAGCTGGATGACCCGGGCCTTCGCTGGAGCAGAGAGGATTTTCGAAGTCATCGATACGCCACCCGAGGCCTATGACGATCCCGATGCGGTTGCGCTTCCCGAAATACAGGGCGGGATGCGGTTCAGGGACGTTACCTTTGGTTACGACAAGAGCAAGCCGGTGCTGCACGAAATCAATCTGGATGTGAAGCCAGGAGAAATGATCGGACTCGTTGGGAAATCAGGGGTCGGAAAAACCACCACTGTCAATCTCATCTGTCGTTTCTATGAAGTGGACCGAGGCAGTATCGAGGTAGACGGGGTGGACATCAGGAAGATCCGCCTGGAAGATCTGAGGAATCAGATCGGAATCGTGTTGCAGGATCCTTTTCTTTTCAGTGGGACGATAGCTGAAAACATTGGATACGGGAGACCCGGAGCTTCCTTCCCCGATATCATGAAGGCGGCCAACGCTGCCAATGCCCACGACTTCATAGTGGCAAAATCGGATGGTTATGATACTCAGGTAGGGGAGCGGGGGAGTCACTTGTCGGGAGGGGAGAAACAGAGGATTTCCTTGGCCAGGGCGATACTCAATAATCCAAGGATCCTGATTCTTGACGAGGCCACCTCCTCAGTTGATGTGCAGACAGAGAAGCGGATCCAGGAAGCCATTGGCCATCTGGTGAAGGGGCGAACTACCTTCGCGATTGCACACAGACTGTCAACACTGAGAAATGCGGATCGTCTGGTGGTGTTGGATGCCGGCAAAATCGTTGAGGTAGGTACGCACGAAGAACTGATGGACCGGCAGGGCGTCTTTTACAATCTGGTCAAGCTGCAGCAGGAAGCATCTGAGATAATCGCCGTCAAGGAGTGACGGTCCAATTTCAGGAGAACCCAATGGATGCGTTTGTGGAAGCACTACCCTCCGAAGTCGAGTCGAAACTTGGAAAAATGGTTTCGGACGGTGAAGAGGTGCTCATGCAGGTCTCTACAGATCTTGCTCAAGGACTCGACTACGGTGAACAATGGCTCGTTGTAACGAGTCGAAGGCTCTTCTTGTTTCCTACCCCAGGAATCGACGACGCAATTGAAGCCAGTCTGGAGGACATTCGCGAAGTGCGCTTGGAAGAGCTTGTGGGAGCAGGCAAAATTGAGATAGAGCGCCGTGATGGTCCTCCGTTGTGTGTGCCCTTTTCACAGTCGCTTGCGGGTAAGTTCGCGGAAGTTGCAGAAGGCATCCGTCAGCTGTCAAAAGGTGAAACACTTTCGCTTCCAACAGAAGTCGATCGGTCCAGGTGCCCTGAATGCGGCCGGTTGTTGCCGGAAAAAAACGGGATCTGTGCGGTTTGCTTCAAAAAATGGGAGACGTTTACCCGCATTCTCAGTTATATGCTGACATACAGATCAAAACTGGCGCTGATGATCGTGCTGGCAGTCATTACTGCAATGCTTGAGCTGATACCACCCAAGATTACCCAGTATATCATCGACGATGTTCTTACTCCCAGGACGGGATACGATTTGCTT
>CAVOEZ010000406.1:0-4753 GCA_963694355.1 Latescibacteria bacterium UBA2968
GGCACGAACGAGGTACACGTAGATGCGGTGGCAACGTACCTTATGGGACTGGATCCGCTGGAGACCCCTTATCTTAAATTTGCAGCCCAACGGGGACTTGGCACCAACGATGTTGGCGAAATCGAAGTCATAGACCTGCAAAGCGGCCACCCGATGGATACACCACAACTCGAAACATTGAAATCAGCACGGGTTCTGATGCCGATTTCCAGGTATGAAGACGGATACTATGATCGTTTTCGTGCCGATGGTTCGGTGGTACCCTGGCGGATCGACGATGTGAACAATCAGCGGCGTGAAGACGGCCTGGAACCGATTCCGGTCGAGTAACCCACCCGCCGGCTGTAAGTCCTGTCCGGTGACCGAGGGGAGTAGTTAATGTCAAAGGATGAATCGTCTGCAGGCTATCGTTTGCCGCCTGATGATATCGTTGCACTTGTGGATGCGACACCCACCCCGGTGATCGGTCTGGACCCGAAGCAGATCTGGATGGTTGTCCTGAGTCAGCCGAGTCTGCCGCCAATCGCCGAACTTGCCCGTCCTGAGATCCGGATTGCCGGACTTCGGATAGACCCCGGGACTAAGGGTCCCAGCCGTACGGGTCACTATGCAGCCATGCATTTGAAACGGATGGCAGATGGCGAGGACAAGGAGATTACAGGGCTTCCAGCCAATATTCGGGCGGGCAATGTAAGATGGGCGCCCGATGGATCCGCCTTTGCATTTACGCTGACGGGCGAGGCGTCGGTGTCTTTGTGGATCGCAGATGTTTCAACCGGTGAAGCCCGAGAAGTTGGAAATGGAAGGGTCAATGGCGTATTCGGGACACCCTACTTCTGGCTACCCGACGGCTCGGGTATCATTTACAGGTCGGTGGTGGATGGCACGGGGGCTCCTCCCAAAACGCCGGCGGTTCCAACGGGGCCGATCGTCCAGGAGAATTCAGGAAAAGTTGCCCCTTCACGGACATACCAGGATCTTCTAAAAAACAGCCACGATGAGACTTTATTCGAGTACTATGCCACCGCGCAGGTCAGGAAGGCCGATGTAACCGGGGCAGATGTAGCCCTGGGCGAGCAGGGGTGTATCTGTTATGCAGAGCCTTCTCCAAATGGCCATTTCGTTCTGGTCGAGATTATCCACCGACCCTTTTCCTACCTGGTGCCTTATTATCGATTCCCTGTATGTGTAGAGATCTGGGATACGGAAGGGAACCGGGTCTGTGAATTGGCCGACCTGCCGTTGGCTGAGGATGTACCCACTGCTTTCGACGCGGTGCCCAGGGGGCCCAGGTCCTACGGATGGCGTGCAGACGCACCAGCAACCGTGTGCTGGGTAGAGGCCCAGGACGACGGGGATCCGTCGAACGCGGCCGATATTCGGGATCGTGTGTATACGCTTCGCGAGCCTTTCGAGGGCAAACCTGAGGTTCTTCAGGATCTGCCGTTTCGATTTTCCGGAATCCACTGGGGAACGGGACAACTGGCCCTTGTTACTGAACGGTGGTGGAAGCAGCGGCATACGAGGACCTGGCGGATTCGGCCCGATGTGGAAGGCGTGAAGCCACACCTGGTTTTCGATCGCTCCTGGGAAGACCGATACAATGACCCCGGGTCGCCTTTTCTAAAACCCAATGATCGAGGCAAATCCGTTCTTATAACTGATGGAGAAGAACAATCCATTTATCTTGCTGGAAATGGCGCGTCGCCCGAAGGGGATTTTCCGTTCGTTGACCGGCTGGATCTCGAGACGGGAAAGGCCGAACGTTTGTGGCAATGCCGTGCCCCTTACTACGAACGCCCCATCAAGCTTCTGGATATCCAAAATGGTAAATTGCTGACCTACCGTGAATCCAGTTCGGACCCACCGAACGTGTTTGTCAGCGAGATCGGATCCGGTGAGCAGAAACAGATCACGTCCTTTCCTCATCCTTCTCCGCAATTTTCAGAGATCCAAAAGGAACTGATCCGGTACCCCCGAAGCGATGGTGTGCAGCTAACCGCTACGCTTTACCTGCCCGCCGGATACAAATCTGATCACGGTCCCTTGCCTACTTTGCTGTGGGCATATCCCCGTGAATTCAAGAGCTCGGACGCGGCAGGCCAGGTAAAGGATTCTCCCCACCGGTTCATCAGGATCACGAGCGGCTCCCCGCTGTTCTGGCTCACTCAGGGATTCGCCATTCTGGACGGCCCAACGATGCCGATCATTGGCGAAGGGGACAAAGAAGCCAATGACAATTATGTTGAACAGCTCGTCGCGAGCGCCGAGGCCGCCGTCGAGGAACTTGTAAGGCGCGGGGTGTCGGACAGGGATCGGATTGCGGTTGGCGGACACTCCTACGGGGGATTTATGACCGCGAATCTGCTCGCCCACACGGATTTATTCTGTGCGGGTATCGCCAGAAGCGGGGCGTATAACCGGACGCTGACACCGTTCGGTTTCCAGGCCGAAGAACGCACGCTCTGGGAGGCACCCGAGGTCTATTTCGAGATGTCCGCGTTCATGCACGCGGACAAGATCAAGGCGCCGCTGCTGCTGATTCACGGGGAGGCCGATAACAATTCCGGCACATTCCCCATGCAGAGCGAGCGCTTCTACAATGCCCTCAAGGGGCAAGGGGCAGTAACGCGACTCGTATTGCTTCCTCATGAGAGTCACGGCTACAGGGGCAGGGAATCGGTCTTGCATACCCTATGGGAAATGACAGAATGGCTGGACAGGTATGTGAGGAAGTCTGGAAGGGCAGGATGAGGTAAAATGGAACCGAGTGCAGGAGAGCAAGGCGCGCTCCGGATTAAGTTCTGATGGAGCATTTATGACCGAACATTCAAAGTTGGAATAAAAATTCTTGACAATGGAATAAAATAGACATATATTGGAATATATTCGATTTGGATGGTATGTTCAGTACAGGGGTTTGGATGAGTGAGAAGGCGATACGTCACGAAAAAATTTTGGCCTTGATCGGGCAGAAAGCCATTGGAACGCAGGAGGATCTTGCGGAACAATTGCGACTGGCCGGAATCCGGACCACCCAGTCGACCCTGTCCAAGGATATCAAAGCACTCAGAATCGCGAAGATACCTACCGGTGGTGGCGGGTTCCAATACAGGCTTCCAGAGGCGAGAGCTGAGCTTTCCGGCGCAGGGCTGCTGGCGCGGGAGTTGACAGATTTCGTAATTGGAATCGACGGCGCCGAAAACATGCTCGTGCTCAAGACGATAACCGGGCACGCGCAAGGTGTCTGCGAGGCGATCGACCAGGCAAAATGGCCTGAGACTGTAGGCACGTTAGCGGGTGAAAACACGATCTTCGTATTGTGTCGTTCGGCGGAACAAAGAGCTTCATTGGAAAACAGGATAAAGGGAATTGCGGGGACGATATGAGTCAGCTGCGCAAGGTAGGGATCATCGGCGATACCGGAATGGTCGGGCAGGAACTGGACCGAATTCTTTCTCTCCATTCGTCGGTGGAAGTCGAATACAGACAGAACTCGCGTCGCAAGGAGGGTAACTCCGGTGACTGCGAGGTTATTTTTCTGGCGACAAAGGATCCGGAGTCGATGGCATTCGCCCCCGGCTTGCTAGCCGAAGGCTCTCGGGTGATCGACATGAGCGGCGCGTTCAGACTTCCGAGAGATCTGTTCGAGGCGGGGTATGCTCTGGAGCACACTGCCCCGGAGCTGCTGAAAGCGGCGATCTACGGCATGCCGGCCCTGTATGCCAAAGAGATCGCTCAGGCGCAACTGGTGGCCAACCCCGGATGTTATCCTACAAGTGTGATCCTCGCGCTTCGGCCATTGAAGGACCTGCTTCAGGGAGAAGCTACGGTTGTGGCCACCTCCGGCAATTCAGGGGCCAGACAAGAGGTGGAGGAGGCCCCGAACGAGTTGACCTACAGCTACGGAAAACGGCACAAGCACGTTCCCGAGATGGCGCTGTATTCCGGATTTCCCGTGAACTTCACGCCCATTGTCCTTCGGTCTGTTTTTGCGGGAATAAACGCGAATATTCGTGTGGAATTGGTAGATGAACTGAAGCAGGTAAACAGCAAGGAGGCCGAAGCACAGATCCGGCACGCATTGTCTTCAGCGTATGGACCCGATGACCTTGTTCAGGTAGTCGAAGATACGCCGGATGAGCAGTGGGGCACTCGCGACGTTGTGGGTACTCACAAGCTCTTGATCAAAGTGGGTGTTGACGAAGGCTTTGTCTACCTCTGTTCTCTGGAAGACAATCTTGGCAAAGGTGCGGCAAGCCAGGCCGTGGAGAATATGAATATCATGCTTGGTTTTTCTCGTCTGGAAGGCATTGGCGAGGTTTACGGTATCGCGTGATAAGCGGGTCTGTTTCGAACGGCCCGCGACGCAGAATTCGCGGGTTGTTTCTTTTGAGGCTTTCGGATGGAAGATCTGAACGGTGTGAGACAAATCGAGGAGCGCACATTGAATGCGTGGCCGGCTTTACAGGAGATCCTGTATGACGGATGGGTCCTGCGATTTGCCGACGGCTACACACGCCGTTCGAACTCGGTCAACCCGATATATGAGGGCTCGCAGGGTGTATTCGAGAAAACCCTCACGTGTGAGGACATTTACAAGAGCAGAAATTTGAGCCCTGTTTTCAAAATCTCGCCTCTGGTATATCCCCGGGATCTCGACGAAATTCTGGAGGCGAGGGGGTATGAAAAAGAAGCGACAACATCCGTGCAATCTCTTAACTTAGAACTTCTGCCTGAATCCGACATGCCA
>CAVOEZ010000407.1:0-4751 GCA_963694355.1 Latescibacteria bacterium UBA2968
AAGTATGGTTCTGGATGGAGACCACGCCGGTGTGAGCGAGACATCGTTCATGCTATATTTGGACCGAAGTCAGGTGGATATGACACGTATCGGCGAAGTGAATTACGAGGATCACGGTTGGGGCGGCGGCCGAGACCCGGTGAATGCTTCCGCAAAACTGGGTGAAGAAAGTATCGAGGTTGTCGTATCGCATTTGAAGACCGAGATCGAGAAGGTCCGGGCCGGAAATGCAGGAGGTTGAGTGGATATGCCTTTTTCTGACAGCCAGATGAATACTGATGCAGCACGCACTGAGGTTTTGACCTATTACCTGAAGGATGACGGTGTAGTTCCAAACAGTCCACTGCCGCTGCTGCTCTATCCAGGTGTCCTGGTTTTTGATGACGAAGATCCGGCAGGCGTCTGCGAGAAAGTATTCCACGGAAACGGATGGGGCGATTCCTGGCGGAATGGGATCTTTTCATTCCATCATTACCACAGTACGGCGCACGAAGTTCTGGGAATATGCGGTGGCGAGGCAAGGGTTCAGTTCGGAGGCGAAAGCGGAGTTGTGGTGGAGATCGAGCAGGGAGACGTGGCGATTCTGCCGGCCGGTGTGGGACACAAAAAACTTGAAGGGAGCTCGGATCTCCTGGTCGTTGGGGCATATCCTCCCGGTTCGGACTGCGATCTGATGCACGACAGGTTTAAAGACCATAGAGGGGCGCTGGAACGGATCGCGAAAGTCCCACTACCTTCGACGGATCCCGTATTCGGGAAAGAAGGATCTCTTTTGGACCTGTGGAAATTATGATGATGCCAGGACTGTGACGCTGTGGAACCCAGGTAACCAACAGCTAAAGGAGTGATATGCACGCAGAGATCGTGATGATCGGAACCGAGTTGCTGCTCGGAGAGATTGTAGATACGAATGCGAACAAACTCTCACTGGCGTTGAGAGATATTGGTCTGGATCTGTATTACAAAACAACAGTGGGAGATAATGAGGACCGGATCGTGGATGTGCTGAATCTGGCGCTCGACCGATCAGATGTGGTGATCACTTCCGGCGGGATCGGTCCTACTGTTGACGATATTACCAGACAGGCGATTGCCCGGGCGACTGGACGTGAACTGGTTTACAGTAAAGAGCTGGAGGGCCAGATCGCCTCCCGATTCAGGAGCTTCGGCAGGGAGATGGCAGACAACAACAAGAGACAGGCCTATATGCCCGAAGGGGCGATTCCGCTGGAGAATCCCGTGGGGACAGCGCCCTGTTTCCTGAGTGAAGATGTTGGAGGAAGAGGGTTCGTGGTGTGCCTGCCTGGCGTGCCAAGAGAACTGGCGCATATGATGGAACATAAGGTCGTTCCACTCCTGATCGATCGCATCGGCGGGGTCAGGGTGACAAAGGTGCTTGTGCTCCGTACCTGCGCGGTAGGGGAGAGTAATATCGATCGTGGAATCGGAGATCTGATGACGTTATCCAATCCGAGTGTCGGACTGGCCGCTCACGCGGGTCAGACCGATGTGAGGATCGCAGCAAAGGCTGATACCGAGGCTGAGGTAGATGCGTTGATTTGGCCCATGGAAGAGACGCTGCGGGAGCGGCTCGGGGTGGCCATCTACGGTGTGGGCAAGGTAACCGTAGCTGAAGTGGTGGGTGCTTTGATCGAGAAAGCGGGATTGACGATTGGTGTAGCCGATACGTTGACCCAGGGGCAGGTGGTTCGGGATCTGACAGAGGCAGGCTTCGGAGATCTGGTTGCCAACGATCTGAATTCAGACGAAGCTGTTTCGGCCATGGCGTCCGAAGCGGGATCGGATGAAGAAGTGTCTGGTGCACTGGCCGAGAAGGTTGCCGCAAATGGGGGCCTGGGGCTCGCCTTGATCGGTCCGTTCCAGGATGGGTCTACGATGATTTCTCTGAGAGGACCCAACGGGATCGAGTTGGACGAACGCGGTCGAAATTTTCAGGATACCGATCATATCAAGCGGTGGATCGTGATTCAGGGTCTGGATAAAGTCAGACGCGTCCTTCTGGGTCAAATGGAATCGCCAGTGGACTGGATATGAGATCGGGTGAAAGACATCGCCGGACAAAGCGGTCCGGATACAGAATAGTGGAGTAAGTACAGGATCGTAAATCACCGGTATGGAGAAAGGGAAGTCAGTGGACAGAGACGAGGTCAGGGCGCATCTGACAGGACCGATTTCATCGATTGCAACGCCGTTCCTCGAAGACGGGGATGTGGATTATAACGGTTTGCGCAAACAGATCGATTTTGTGCTCGAGGGTGGCAGCAAGACCGTTCTGTTGACTGCCGGTGACAGTCACTACATCTGCCTGTCCGAAGCAGAGATCGCGGAGGTTACCAGAGTGACCTGTGAGCATACCGCAGGGAGAGGCATGGTGGTTGCGGCCGATCGATATTATGACACAGCCCATGCCGTGGCCTTCGCAGAGTTCGCCAAGATTGCTGGAGCGGACGTGGTGATGGCCCTGCCTCCGGGATGGGGAAAATCTTCTCCGGAGATGCTGACGGATCACTATGGTGCTGTTTCCAGGCAACTGCCCGTGATGATCGTGACAGGTGCGTTCATCCAGCATGGCGCAGCATTCGGTCTGGAGACTGTGAAGCGTTCAATCGATAAATATGATCGTGTGGTTGCAATTAAAGATGATATGTGCGGTGAGTTCGCCAAAAAACTGTGTCTTGCCGCTCACGACCAGGTTGCTGTGTTTTCTGGTGGGCAGAAGACGAATCACATGAGTATGTTTCCCTATGGGTGTGACGGCTATATGTCCACATTTATCAGATTCAAACCTGAGGTCGTCCATCGGTATTGGAAGGCGATCGAGGAGGAGGATCTGGATGAAGCCCGGACCGTGATCCGGGATATCGACATGCCTTTTTTCGATCAGCTGATGAAGCTGCCGAGTGGATGGAATGCAGGGTTGCACGGTACGCTGGAACTGTTTGGGATGGCAGGGCGCTGGCGAAGGAAGCCGTACTGTACCATCACAGATGCTGAAATGGAAGACCTCAAGGCATTCTTTAGCGGAATCGGTCTTCTATAAGGGTCTGGGGGAGCATGCGAGACGAACTCTGGAAGGTACGCATAGTGGACGGGTGCGGATCGAGGCAGCACAAGATGATCGCAGATTGACCGGGCGACGTAAGTGGAATACAGGAGGGGTGGAAGATGAGTAAAAAGAAACAGAAGTGGATCAATCAACCCTTGCGGGTTCTGGACCTGGTGTTCACCCCCAGGCTGGATGATTACCCGATGGAGGAGGCGATCAAGGTGTGCAAGAAGATGCACGCGAATGTGATTCATTTCCACTGTCAGTACAATATGCGCGGTGGGTTCAATGATGACGAAATGTATTTCAAGAGTCGCCTGTCCACGAAGGACAACCGGGATGTGATTGGAGAATTCCTGCCATTGGCCAAAAAGGCCGGCATTCGAACCGTTGTGTATTTGAATCTTCACTGGTTTACCAAGTCGTTCGTAGAGCGAAATCCGGATTGGCGCGTGGTGCTGCATAGTGGCGAGCGACTGGACCATCTGTATGGTGATAATGATTCCAGCTTGTGCATCAATTCCCCCTTTCGGGAGTGGAGTTTTACTTTGCTGGAGGATATTTGCGCCTATCCGATCGATGGCGTTTTCTTCGACGGTCCGGTGTTCTTTATGAGGCGAGAGGCGTGTTACTGTCAGCATTGCAAGGCGCTTTTCCAGGAGACCCATCAGCGCGAGATGCCGGCCCCCGATCAAAGCAATCGGGAGGATTATGCGCTTCTGCGGGAATTCACCGTGTCTTCTATGGTGAGATACTACCACGACGCGATGCAGGTGATCAGGAGCTGCGGGTCTGATCTGGTGGGATATGGGAATTATGCGAATGTGGCCGAGCCGGATTGGGCCGCCGGGCGGGTCAACCGCAGACTGATTCCCGAAATGGATGCCCTGCTTGCCGAAGGAGGATTCATGTACGGTCGGGCAGGGAATTCGGTTTACAAGACCGGGGCATCCTCGAGGCTATATGAGACACAGGCGGGCGGAAAGCCGTCGATCAATGCGGTGTCCATGGCCTTCAGTCCCTGGAGATGGATAAGCCTGTCTGCCTCGGAAACGCAGGTGCTGCTGAGCGAAGCTTCTACGGGCGTGAATCCCTATTACGCGATCTTTCTGCAGGGAATCGATATGCCGGGGATCGAGGGAGCCGCCGACGTCTATGGATTTCTGGAGAAACATGAGAAGTACTACAGGCGAACGAAGTCCTGTGCGCGGGTAGCGCTTCTCCAGTCCGGGCAGACGCTGAATTGCTATTCTGGCGTGGATATGCCGTGGACGGATCTGGGATATCAGGATGAACAACAGGCACAGTCGGTGGGGAACTACAGTCGATCCTTCTATGGGTTTTATGAGATGATGATTCGATCCCGAATTCCGTTCGACATTCTGGATGAGGCGGTGCTCACCGAGGATGACCTTTCGCGATATGAGGCCCTGGTCCTGCCGAATGCGGCATGTTTAAGCGAAGACCAATGCGCAAAACTGAAAGCGTTTGTGCACGCTGGGGGAAAGCTGGTTTCTGATTTTGAGAGTTCTCACTACGATGAGACGGGAAAACGGCGGGATAATTTTGGGCTTTCGGAGCTGTTCGGGGTCAATTCCGGAAACGCGATTTCGGATCGCAGGCGTTGGGATTACGTGTTTACGACGGATCCAGAAGCGGATCATTTGAACTGGATGGAAACTGA
>CAVOEZ010000408.1:0-4749 GCA_963694355.1 Latescibacteria bacterium UBA2968
CGCGACATGCATCTACTCCAAACGACAGGGGTTGACAGTTTTGGAATCATAGCGAGAGGCTGTAAGATGAACTCACCTGGATCTGATAGCGGGACGTGAGCTGGCTTTCATTCACATTCTGGTGAACCGTGATCGGAATTCGGAGATCGAAACTCAAATTGTTGGCCACTTTGACACCCAGTTTGGGGGCCAGCATAAGCCATTGTCCACCCGCTCCCGAGTGATTTTGCCGTATTGGTACCGATCCCGCGTGGTATGAAGATGGTTCAGGTCCAGGCCGCCCTTGATCAACTCGTGGCCCTGGTAGTCTACGGACAGGATGCTGTGCAGTTCATTGCCATACTTGTACCCATATATGTTATCTCTGGTGGAGATGCGGGTGAAGAGGAGTGCGGAAAATGCGAATCCTCTGCGAGCATGACTTAGCATCAGAGAAAAAACGGGGTCCACACTGCCGGTTCCGATCTGGAGATTGTCGGAAAATCGTTCGCCGTATTTATCCTTTGCGTCGATGGACCCGTTCGCCAGTTTTACACCTGCTCCAACAGTCAACCCGAGCAGCTTGTCTGAGAATGGCGGGGTATAGTTCGCCAGAATGACGATGTCTCCAGTGCCAGAGGCCTGCCGAACATACTTGCCGCCATTGTATTGGTTGTCGTTCTGACCTCGCAGCAGCAGTTTCTCGTTCGTTACGGACCGGAACGGGATGACCAGAGTCAGTCCCAGATGGTCAGAAACTCCATAGCCTGCGAATACGGAGGTGGTGGTGTTGTTGGTGCGTTCGCGATTGATGTTGGGAATCGAGCGTGTTCCGTAGAGCGGATCTGTCAGAAATTCGTACTCATAATTTAGACTGAATTGTAGTTGTCCCTTGTTTACGAGGCTGTTCTGCAGCAGGCTTCCTCCAGGAAGCACAGGACGTCTTCAACTTACTCCGCCCTGCGCCAGTACATTCCTGGCCGTGCCGAAGTGGTAGAACATGGTCGTAACAAGAAGGACGTAGAGTATTCGGTTCATCTCTTTGTGCCTCCAGTAGGTTGCAGTATTTCTTAAATTTACGGGTATGTATCTTTAAAAATGCCTCAGGTGTTCGATGATGTCAAGGGTGGGCATGATTTCTCCGGGTCCTGAGGAGGGGGAGAATACCCTCTCCAGGAAATCGAGTGTGCTGACAGGCCTGAAGATTCGGTTGAGATTTTGCGGGTAGCCCGCTCAAAATACATTATATTGGCGCAAATCTGACACATGTACCAAAACCGGAAGAGGAGCATTGATGAAGATTCAGCCCAATATTCTGATGTTCTTGCCAGATGGCATGCAGGCCGCAGTTGTAAAGCCCGATCACGATTGTAAGACACCAAATTTTGATCGTCTCGGCAGCCGGGGCATTCGTTTCAATAGAGCGCACACGCCATTGCCTACGTGTTCACCGGCGCGTGCAAGCCTGATGACAGGACTACTGCCTCATAACCACGGTGTGCTCCAGGTGGAGCATTGCGTGGATGATGACCAATGCATCTTGCGCACCGAACATCCACACTGGGCTCAGAGGTTGGGCGACGCCGGTTACCGCACCGGGTATTTCGGCAAATGGCATATCGAGCGTACCAATAAGGTTGAGGATTTTGGATGGCAGGTTAACGGTTGCGACGAGGGGGCCGCTTTCCGGGCGATTGGTGAGGGGATCGCCAGCAAAGAGCGGCTTCTGGACGAAAATAGTCTGGCGAAATACAAAGAAGGTCCGGAAGGATACAATCGCGTATTGCACTATGGAGTCACGGAGGTTCCGCCTGAACAGAGAGGACTGAGTGTCACGACTGATCTTGCGAGCGAGTTTATTTCCGAATCCTCCGGGAAGGACAAGCCGTGGGCATGCTGTGTGAGCTTTCCGGAACCGAATGTGCCAGTGGTCGCAGGAAGAGAGGCGTTCGAGCAGTACGATGTATCCGCGATCAAACTTCCCGAAAATCTCAGAGACAAATTCGAAAACAGCCCTGCCTTTTACCGACGACAAAGAGAGATCCTTTCACACATTTCTGATGAAGAATGGCAGGAAGCACTGGCGGTCTACTACGCATTGGTTACCGAGCTGGATGCGCAGTTCGGGCGGCTGATGGATCGGCTCGAGGAAGCGGGACAACTCGAGAATACGGTTGTGGTCGTTGTAAGCGACCACGGCAGGTATATGGGGTCTCACGGTTTCGACTGTCATAACTTTGGCGCATTCGAGGAGGCTTACAATATCCCGTTGATTGTGGCGGGCCCGGGGATAGCAGGCGATCAGGTGACGAACGCCAATGTGTCGCTGCATGATCTGTGTCCGACCCTGATCGAACTGGCCGGCGCAGAATCGATCGGCGCGGCGGATTCAAAGTCCTTTGCGTCCTTGCTTGCCGATCCGGTGGCAGAGGCAGGCAATTTCACTCGGAGTTATGCCGAGTTCTATGGCACCCGATATTTGATGACGCAGAGAATTCTGTGGAAGGGTCCGTGGAAGTTTGTATTCAATGGGTTCGACTATGACGAGCTGTACAACCTGGACAACGATCCGCACGAGTTGAATAATCTGGGGAATGGGTCCGAACACATGGATCGCATGAAGTCGATGATGGCAGAAATGTGGCAGATCATGAAGGAGACCGGAGACCGCATTCTTCTCGAGACACACTACTCCCCGATGCGGTTCGCACTGGTTGGGCCCAACGCGAAGCCATAATGAGCTGGAGACTGGGGACTCGAAGGGCTGGGGTGAAAACGTTTATCGGTTTGATGCATGAGCAATCAATGAAATAGCCAGAGCAAGGAGAAGACAAATGCCTGATGCAAGTGGAATTGGATGGAACGCAGTCAGCAAGACAGGAGCCGTGGCTGCAGGTGGAGCCGAGGCCGTGGCCGCCGGAATCGAGATTCTTGAAAATGGAGGGAATGCGGCAGATGCGGCGGCAGGAACGATCATCGCGCTCAACGTTACGGATCACGTCGCCTGTTCGATAGGTGGCGAGGTGCCGGTGATCATTTATGATGCGAAGACGGATCAGGTCAAGACGATGTCCGGTCAGGGGCGAGCTCCTTTGGCCCAGGATGCCATCGATTGGTATATGAAGAACGGGATTCCTGACAAGGACATCAAGATGGCGCCGGTTCCGTCGGTTGTGGATCTCTGTATTACGATGCTGCAAACCTATGGTACGAAGTCTTTCGAGGAGATTGTGTCTCCGACATTGGCGATTCTGGATCGCGCAGAGGAGGACTGGCATCCGAATCTTGCCATCACCTTGAGGCGGATGGTGGAGGAAGAGCAGATCACTTCCGGCAGCCGCGGGGAGAAACTCCAGTCAGCTTGCGACCGATTCTATGGCAGGCACGCCGAAAGAAATGACATTGCGGATGAACTGGAGGCTTATTACAAGGACCTGGGTGGTTTCCTGAGGAAATCGGACCTGGCGGCGCACGAGACACTGATCGAAGATCCGGTATCCGTGGATTATCGCGGGTACACGGTCTACAAGTGCGGCACCTGGACACAGGGACCCTATCTCTGTCAGGCGTTGCGATTGCTGGAGGGGTTAGACATCAAGGGCATGGGGCATCTCTCGGCAGATTACATCCATGCTTCAGTCGAAGCGCTGAAGCTGGCGATGGCGGATCGGGACACCTATTATGCGGATCCGGTGTTCGAAGATGTGCCTCTGGGTAAACTGTTTTCAGATGAGTACACCGAACTCCGTCGCCCGCTGATCGATATGGCTCAGGCTTCGCACGAGGCGCGTCCGGGAGATCCATATAATATGAAAGCGGTCAAAGATGGGGGCGCATTCGAGCCCTGGATTGGTGGCACCACCACGTGTGTGATTGCAGACCGATGGGGCAATGTGGTTTCAGCTACACCCAGCGCAAATGTCGACAGGACGGCCGACCCGATGGGAGGGACAACCGGTGTGTCCTACGGCAACAGGCTTCGCAGTTTAAATACCACTCCGGGTCACCCAAATTGTATCAAACCCGGCAAGCGCCCACGAATCACGCTCACACCTACCATGGTATTCAAGAGTGGGAAGCCTATTCTGGCCATCAGCATCGCTGGAGGTGACTTGCAGGACCAGGCCGCATTGAATCTGCTGCTCGACTTCATCGAGTTCGATATGCTGCCGAAGGAGGCCGTGACGGCCCCGCGTTTTGCTACCCTCCATCATCAGGATTCCTTCGACCCGAATCCGAATCGGGAGGAGACCTTCAAGAAGGTGGCTTCGCTCGATATCAATGACACGGTAAGCGAAGAGGTTCGAAAAGATCTGGCAAGCCGTGGACACAATGTGGAATCAAAATCGGGTGCAATTTCCACGCCAGTGATGCTGTATATCGATCCCGACAGCGGTGAATTCCACGCAGCCGGCGACCCCAAAGCTGGAAGACACGCTGCGGGCCTTGAATAAATCCCGGATTTGAATGCGGACGACACTCAGGAGACCAGTTGAATCCAAATTGACGTCAAAGACCGACGCAAGCGTACCCTCCCCGTTTGTTCGAGTGCCTGCACGATGTTTGTGCAGGTGTATCGAGAACAAAGGCTCACCAAACGTTCCAATCTTCCGAACATTGCTCTCAGGAGATCCCATGAACGCCGAGCAAAAGAAACAATATCAAGAGGACGGATACGTGATTGTTGATGACGCTGTAGATACCGATATGCTGCAACCCCTCCTGGATGCCGCTCGCAGGATGAAGGCGAAGGTGAGAGCAGGTGAAGTT
>CAVOEZ010000409.1:0-4749 GCA_963694355.1 Latescibacteria bacterium UBA2968
CCATAGATCTTCTCTACCTGGGAATGACAGGGAGCACAATATGCGAAGGGTGATCGGGATCGTGATAGATCGTATTCTCCGCCAGAACAATCCGCCGATCCTTCCCGAGTGGCCCACCTGTGTTCGGATTGAGATCGAATCTCGGGAAATTGCTGCTCGACACATCCAGCCGGATACAGTGTCCTTTCCCAAATACATTCGACGAAGGATACATAATGATCTCGAACTCGTAAATCTCGCCTGGCGTCATCAACTCCTGATGATCACGCGAGTTCCTGTACCGCGCGCGGATAATACTGTCGGAGATATTCTGCGCATATCCTTCCGGGTAATCCACCTTCGGCGGGTGAACATCGATCAGCTTGACGGTGAAATCGGTATCTTCCGCAGAAGAGGATGCCCACAACTTCACGGTCAACGGACCGGTCACCTCCAGATCCGTCTCCAGCGCCTCCGTCTGAAATACCAGCACGTCACTTCTTGCGGAAAGCGGAAGCGTATCCTTGCTGCCGTAAAAGCGCTTGTGACCGCGCTGGTCGAACGCCCCGGCTTCCATCACCTGATTGGCTGCAGAAATTCCGCCTCCCATCGTGGGAACCGGATCTCTTGGATCGAAGGTGTAGGGCGTAGGATCGCACGTCTCGGGTCCTTCCTCACTCAGAGAACCATCGCCGTGCAGATAGAAGGGTGTATACGCCGTTTCCGGCAGCGGCCAGTCATCCAGATCGCGCCATTCACCCATGTGAGACAGTCGCCCATTCCGATCCTTTTCGCTGCTGCCGCCACCCATCACAAAAATCCTTACCGGCTTTTCCTCGTCCACCCCATTATCGATACCCTTCAGCCACTTATCGAACCAGCGCATCCTGTAGCCTGCATAATCATCCAGCACGGCGTCAGGTCCGAAGTCTACATCGCCGGAAAAGGAGCTTCCCCATCCGCCATGCGTCCAGGGGCCCATATGGAGGTGCTGGGGCGTCTTCATGATCTTGGATAGAGCGATTTAATTCGCGGGCGTGCCCCGCGCATAGGAGTCATACCATCCACCGAGATAAATTGTCGGCACATCGGCGTGCTCTTCGTAGTAGTGATCGATCGCATAACCACGCTGCTTCCAGTAATCGTTGAAATCTCCTTCGCTTTGCAAGTCCAGCACCCACTGTTCATATGAAGGAAGAAACCGCAGGGAGGAAGACCCTTTTCGGTAGGGTGTGCGCGTCAGCCACTCGTCCACGCGTGCAAAGTCGGCTTCAAGCGCAGCCCTGAGTGTCGGATCCGCAAGCGCTTCAGGACTCGTAGTCGCCATACGATAGGCATAAACATAAAACCGCAGCTCCAGCGCACCGTTCTGACGCATGGAACTCGTATGATAGTTCGATGTCCCAACAGCGATCACCATCGCCTTGAGATGGAGTGGGTTGAGTGTCGCAAGCGCACTCTGATCACTGCCGCAATACGACCCACCCATCGTCCCGATATTTCCATCACACCAGGGTTGTTCAGCCGCCCACTCAACGCTGTCGAATCCATCCGGCGCCTCCTTCGCAAAGGGATGCCAGATCCCCTCGGATGCGAACCGTCCGCGCACGTCTTGAAGGATGCATACATACCCCCTGCGGGCGAAGTAACGACCGTCGTTTACCTTGCCTTCCTTGTCATAGGGAGTTCGCTCCATCACAGCCGGGAACTCGCCCTCTGCAATCTTGCCATCCTTTGCCGGCAGATAGAGATCAGCCGCGAGCTTTACGCCGTCCCGCATCGGAACCATCACATTCTTCTGGACCACCACATCGTATTCCATCCACGATCCGTGCATACCGGAATTTCCCATCTCGCTCTCCTTGATTATTCAGATCGTTCTTTGAAATGACCGGTCGAACGCAGGGCTTCTACGCCCGATCCTCGGTGCTTCACAGGAAATGTAACTGGTCGGTTTCCTTCGAGCTGGGATCGATAAATAGCCGCTACCATCTCCAGCGAACGCGTGCCGACACGGCCGTCGCTTCGCAAATTCCCATTGCCGTTCAATGCGTTAACGAGTTCCTCGAGGGCGGACACATAGGTGGACGCCTCTAATGGATGTGCGATTTCCTTCAGGGCGAGTGAATGCCACTGGAACCCGCTATCCGGTTCGTAGTCGTCCTCGATCGATTCGAACAGGTGAACACGCTCACCCAGAAAGCGAATCACACCCTCACGTCCCCGGAGTTCGAAAGCGTTTTCAGTGTACTTCGTCACCTCCGCGCCGTGCATGATGCCGCTTGCACCGTTCCTGAACTTGAGCATCGCCGCACTGAAATCCTCTACCGCCCACGGCCTCATTCGCTGCTCCGCCATTCCGCAGAGCCAATCCACGTCTCCGGCGTACATATCCATCAGGTCGAAATAGTGGGTGAAGTCGTGTAGAAGCGGCCCCTCGTGCTCACTGCGCCAGGAAGGGATCGGTTTTCCACCATCCATATAACAATAGATATGGTTCAGTTCCCCAATGGCGCCATCTTTCAACAACTGCAGTCCCAGATTCCACTCGGGCGACCATCTTCTGTTGTGATTGATTTGAAGCAGAATCCCAGCATCATCACACACCTTCACCATTCGGTCGCATGCCTCGAGTGAAAGCGCCATCGGCTTTTCGCAGATAATGGCTCGTGTAGATGGCGAAGACGCACAGCCTTCGACCATCTCGCAGTGCAGCTCGGGATGGGTCGCAACGATGCATATATCCGGTTTGACCTCATCCAGCATCTGATGATAATCCGTGTAAAGCGCCTCAACACCATAGCGCTGAGCAAACACCTCCAGCTTCTCCCTGCCGCGATTGACCCCGGCCACCAGTTCACAGGATTCGGATGCGAAAATCGCGTCTGCGTGGTTGTCGGGCAGATCCCCGAAGCTGAACTGATATCCTACACGACCCGTACCGATGATTGCGACTCTGAACTTCGCCATACCCTCTCCTGAAGGATCCAAATATTGAAGGGTGTATCAACAACCTTGATTATCCCCATCTCCAGAGTTTTTGCGCCGTTCGCCCAATCACCCATTCCCGCTCGGAATCGCTCAAGTCTACCGCCTCGAAAAACAGCCTGATTGTTTCATCATATGTCAGTTTCGTGTTGTACTGCTTTGTCGGGAAATTACTCCCGTAGATACACCGCTCTGCTCCGAACGCATCGATGATCTCCCGCACCATCCAGTGTACATCCTCACAAGGGTATCCTCCCGAACTCGCTCCGCCCAGAAAACTCAACTTCGCGTACACATTCGGATACTCGGACATTCTCAGCACGGGTTCTACCGTTGGCGCTGCCGGTGCCAGCTCTTCGGAAATATATCCACAGTGATCGAGCACGATCGGCATCTCACGGAACTCTTTTGCTCGATTCGCCACCTGCGGGTATTCATTCTGCGCCGCATTCACATCCAGCGTGATACCCAGATCGGCCGCCTTCGACCACAGTGGGGTCGTACGTGGATCATCGAGTGGGTCCAGCCCCAGAATTTTCCCCTGAATACGCAGCCCGCATACACCTTTCTCTACGTAATCACTCAGGGTATCCGGACCCTTCGGATCGTGAGGGTCTACCAGAACACCCACGGCCAGCCAGGACCGGTGTTTCTTCAGCGCATCGAGCGCATAACTGTTGTCCCACTGGTACGGCCACGGAGAAATTGTGAACACGCGGTCGACTCCCGCCTCGTCCATCTGTGTCCTTAACAGCTCTGCGGATCCCGGTGTTATGGGTCTGTACATCGCATCGGGATGAATGGGATACGCTGCCTGGTCATCAGCAAAAAGGTGGGTATGTGTATCTATGATCATGGCGTTCCCTTCATACGGAATACAACTGTGCATTCCAGTGTCGCATCCCTGAGATTCCTTGCATAACTCAAAGGTCCGGGAAGTCATTCTACTGAGCGTAGCGCCCTGTCCGCCGTAGCTGCGTAGCAGCGAAGGTGGAAAGAATCTCTGCGCATGAGGTGATTCACCTTGTCTCCGGGCAAAGGACTGATGACGCGCACGTTCGCCCGTCCCAGTCGATCACATACGCCGTTCCCTTCCGAGTTGAGTTCCGATGAGGATCGTGCATGGAAATACTCATATCGCAAAGATGAATATCTGTCGTGTCCACAACAAGATCACCTGAGAAATGGAGATGTCCGGAGAAGACATGGTCGACCCTGCCCTTGAGCGACTCCCGATAGAGATCCGGCGCCCCGCTGAGCACATACTTTGCCATACTTCTGTTGCCATCGACTGAGAGAATATAGTCCCGGGCTTCAGGTGTATCGATCGGGACGTGGGTAAGAAGGATATTGCACCCATCGCTGAGCATAGCACCATTCAGCCAGTCCTCGGTTCCCTCCTGGACACGGCTCAATGGGCTGTCCATCAACAGGAGACACAGGCCGTCGCAATCGATCTCCCGATTGCCAAATATGACGCCTGCCTTGTTCCAGTGAGATCCAAGACCCACGTCCTGCTTTGTCTTGTAGACATCCTGTGATGGGTCGCCGCTCGGACTTGCAATATCGTGATTCCCTGGCGTCATCTTCCACGGCGCGTGGAGCTCGGACATCAGTTCCAGACCGAACGACATATTTTCAGGGCTGAACCAGTCGACGAGATCGCCGAGCATCACCACAAGATCCGGAGACATCCCGTTAATTTCAGCAATCAGATCCCGATACGAAGGCCAGGCGGACTTGAAGAAACCCCGAATCTCGTGCAGATTCTTATACGGGTCA
>CAVOEZ010000410.1:0-4746 GCA_963694355.1 Latescibacteria bacterium UBA2968
TGGTCTCCACTCTCGAGCGAATGGCGGAGAAATCCGCTCAGAACCTCCTGAACGGATTGGCGGCCAGCAAGAAGCAGCCCATTCACCGGGTCCTGTTCGCGCTGGGAATTCGCCACATTGGAGCCACCGTGGCCAGAACCCTCACCGACCACTTCGGCTCATTCCAGAAACTCCGCGAAGCTACTGTTGAAGAAATCGAAGCCGTCCACGAAATCGGCGGAGCAATCGCCCAGAGCATTCACAATTACTTGCACGACGAAATGAACTGGACGATCGTACAAAAACTCGAAACAGCCGGCCTGAACCTCGAAGCAGAACACCGCGAGGACACCGGCCCAAAAATCCTCGAAGGAAAAACCGTAGTCATCACCGGCACACTCACCCGCTGGGGTCGCCAACAGGCTCAGGACCTTGTCCGAACCCACGGCGGCAAACCCACCTCCAGCGTCTCCAAAAAAACCCACCTCCTCGTCGCCGGCGAAAACGCCGGATCAAAGCAAACAAAAGCCGAAGAACTCGGAATAGAAATTCTCGATGAGGACGCATTTGCGGCCTTGCTTGGTGAATAGGCTACAAGAAGTCTGAGTTTTCATTTCAATCAATATTCCATACGTGTGGAATTTTTATAAAAAACTCACATAGTTGTTTTTACAGTCTTTATATATTTTTAATTCATGAAATATTTATTTATTACTTAGTATCATTATCTTGTCTCCTTTGTCTCAGCTCACTCCACGCGATCACTACACCCCACCTGATACCCTGAAAGGGTATCGCATCTTAGCCAGGGGTCCTTGGACCCCTGGCTAACGCTTTGCTAACTCCTGGCTGACCCTTTGCTAACCCCTCGCCGACTGAAATCACCTCTGCAATATCCCACTCAAAACTCGCCACTCGTCACTCGAAACTCGCCCCTCGCAACTTTCTTCTTGCTCTGCCTACACTATTTGCCTACATTGTAGGCATGAATACGCCTCGTATACAGTATACGATCCGTCAGGTCCCACAAAACGTGAATGAAGCGCTTCGCCAGAAGGTCCAGGAAGAGCGCAAAAGCATGAACGCCGTCCTCATCGATATCCTCGAACGGGGCCTGGGGATCAAAGGTGAACCCGTCTACCACAGCGATCTCGATGAACTGGCCGGCACCTGGGTGGAAGACCCGGAATTCGACAGCGCCATTGCCGTCCTGGATCGCGTAGACCAGGAGTCCTGGTCGTGAATGCGGTGATCGACACGAGTCGATACCGTGACTTCTGCAGCAATGACCCGGTCGCAGTAGAACACGTTCGAACGGCCGAAAGCCTGTACCTCCCCTTTGTCTCCCTCGCTGAACTCAGATCAGGATTCTTGTTCGGAACGCAGGCCAGCCTGAATGAACAGACACTCAACAGATTTCTCAACAGTCCACGTGTCTCGGTCCTGTATCCCACAACCCAGACGATCCGCAATTTCAGTCAGATTTTTTATCAACTAAGGCAGCAGGGCACACCCATTCCCACAAATGATATGTGGATCGCAGCGCTTGTTGTCGAACACGACCTGATGCTATTCACCCGCGATCCACATTTCACACATCTGCCGCAGTTGCCCAGAGTAAGGTAGGGCGATTCGACCAGATCTGATCGATGCCAGTCGCCCTGTTTGAATGCACCTGCAGCTTGCCGGAGAGTATAAAAAAAAGAAAGAGGTGTGGATCGCAGACCCGACCCCACGTCGGGGGCTTTTCTCCCGCGATCCACACCTCTTTCTTTTCTTCTTTGCCTCCAAACTTACTGGAGCCTGCCGTTGACCTATCGGTCAGCAGGAATGCAGATTCAACCTTACCCTCCCACCAGCAATCTCACTAGACTGTTTCCAAGGATCAGCTGCACCGCGGTATGGGTCAACACACCATAAACGACCCTGTTGAACCAGACCTCGGAGAATCGAGTGTTGAAATAGATTCCCAGCTTGACGCCCACATAACTCAAAGGCGCCAGACACAGAACCGTCATAAAATGCTCCACCCCGAGAATCCCAAGACCCACATAGGGTATCAGCTTGATCTGATTGATCGCTGCGAAAAAGATCACCGTCGTAGCCACGAAGTGGTCTCTCTCCAGCTTCTGTGGAAGCAGATAGATCGTCACCGGCGGACCACCTGCGTGTGCAAGGGTCGACGTGAACCCGGAAATCACACCCAGCGCGATCCCCTCGATGCCGTGCGGGCGCCTTCCCTCCAGCATCCCCAGAATCAGACCGCGAGTCGCCTGGAACAACACGAACACCAGGGCGAGCGCGCCCAACCCCACCTGAAGCACCCGTTCATTTCCGCTGAAATAGCCAAAGAAGAATGCGCCGATCGCGATCCCTCCCACAGATCCGATCAGCAGCAGTTTCACACTCCGTTTGTGAAATCGCCTCCTGTAATGAAGCACCGCAAAAATGTCGCACACAATCAGCAGCGGAAGCAGAATAGCTGCCGCGTCTGTCACCGGAATTACAAGCGCCATCAATGGGGTTGCAAGAATGCCAATGCCGCCCCCGAACCCAGCCTTGGCGATCCCTACGAACACCACGGAGATCGCCGCAAGCATCCAGAAACTCAGGGGATAATCAGGAATCAGTTCCAGAACCACTCCTTTCAATTACCAGCTTCAGACTATGCCCTGCCGGGCCGCTCGAACAAAACTTCATCACCTGCTACATAATCCACGACGTGCGCCCAGTCTCCCTCGGAGAGGTCCCCTGTCAGATCGGATTCACCGATCTCCATTGCGGTTCGGCTCCTTCCGGGATTGCTCGCGTCTGTGATCTCGGCCCACGCCTCACCGGTCTCCTGCTGAACCCGTGTACCCGAAAGATTGCCTGTGCGAGTCATAATGTGGAAGCCAAGCTCGACCTCACCTGCACCGATTTTAGTCACCATCCCGTGACCGAGCACCGAGGTAACCTCCAGCGTTAGCCTGAGCGATCCCGATCCGATATCTTCGACACCGACCACGCCGTAGTTGTGTCCTCTTCCGGCGGGATTGATCACGATCCTGTCTCCCACCTCTATTGCCTGAATCCCGGCGACATCGATGGTGCACGCGTTGCGGTCGAGTGCCGTTATTTTCCCTGATTGACACGCGTCGGAAATTTCCACGGCCAGATCTCCCCGTGAATACGAAGACGTACCCATGCCGAGCACGGTTCCATCGACCACCACAGCAAGGGGACCGCTTAACTGGCTTCCATCGTCAAAACTGGTCTCCTGCTCGGCGCCTGCACCCGGAGACCAATAAAGACCGATCTGTTTTCCGCCCTTCGTCACCAGTTCCACGCCGCTGGCGCCTGCCGCACTGGATGCGATCCCTTTTGCAGACGCAAGGGTTGCCTCTCCCACACGAGGTTCGAACACGAGATCGACGCATGTTGTATCCTCCTCCGGCGCTCTTCGCCAGAGCACACTGCGATACTGATAATTCGATGCCTCTGGTGTTCCCATTACCGCGGTACATCTTGCGGTCAGCACCTCGGAGCCGGCGCTTGTCGACAGCTGGTGAAGATCGAGGTGTACATCGGGCTCGATCTCCGATCTCCAGGAGCCCTTCCAGGCGTCCGCTTTTTCGCTCGAGGTGACCTCATCCATATAAGCCAGCGCCAGATGGTCCTTGCCGGCGATTCCCTCAGTTTCGCCGCGCGAACCATCGGCGTCGGCCACCGTACCTTCCCGGGAAACGAATCCCGCGGAATCTGAATGGAAATCTCCCTCCAGGCCCCGGCAGGTTCGCCAGTGTTCGGTCCCGCCGGTCACTCGGGTCAGATCCACGACCGCGACTCCGTCACCATCTGTCTCCACCAGAGCGATCAACCGCTTGAAAGACACACCCGACTTCTCCCAGCCACCATTCTTCCGGGTTCTCCAGCGGTCCGCTTCCACTTCGAGAATCTGCAACCCCTCCACCTGGAGCGATCGGATCAAGCGACCTCGCCCCGCCATCCGCTGGGTCCCGCCATCGGCGAGGTCTCCCCACACCGTATTGTGAGTCGCCCAGTGATCCTCCCAGATCGGTCGACTCGCCCAGGATTGCGGATAGCCCAGATCGGTCAGAAACGGTCGGCCGTACGCGAACAATTGAACATCCAGCAAATCACGATGCCTGTGCCCCGTCGTGTCTCCGTAAACAACACCTAGTGCAGCCCGCTCGGGTGCGCCCTTTGTTCTAAGAATTGCGATTCCAACGCCATCGTGGATCGTGGATCCGATCTCACGGTGCGTCCCTGTCTTCACGGCCTCTTTAATCTCGTTTACAATCGCGTCACCGGTAAACTCTGCCGCCCGGATGAGATTCTCCTCCTGCATCGGGGCGTGAAAGCAATCTTCCGCCAGAACGATGGATCCTGTATTCCGGTCCTGGTGTGAAGCGAACCAGGCGCCCGTCCCGGGGGCATGTCCGTCACCGAACTGGAAGTAGCTTTTGCCCCCCATTGTGATCTCGTGCGGCTGGCGACCAACGTGTTTGATTCGGGGGTCGCTCACCAGAGACGGGTATGAAGTTTCAGTATACGCCTCAGGGTGCTGGTTTCGGAGTTTTCGAAGGTGATACTCCACCTCGAACAGACCATTTGTGTGAATGCTGTTATATCCGCCGGTGGACTCTGGTGGGGTGCCGTCCGGAAAGAAATCGTTCGTGCCGAAAACCCGCAGCGTATCCGGACCTTCGTCGTATAGCCAGTCCATTGCGGTCCCGGCATCCGGTCTGTCGAGTCCCCGCAGGA
>CAVOEZ010000411.1:0-4734 GCA_963694355.1 Latescibacteria bacterium UBA2968
GCTTTCGAAATCATCCGTCAGCCGCTTCGCAACTTCCTCTGGTTCGTTATGTAGATTGATCTCGTTCCAGTATTGACGCTTGAGCCACAATTGCCACTTCTCATCCAGTTCTTCCAATCCTACACCCACCGAAGACTTCATGGCTTTGTCCACACCGCGTGCGGAACGGAATGCTGATATGAATTCCGCAACCTTGTCTTTCCCGTAGGTCTCGTCAATCATCATAAACACGGACTGCCCACCCTTGTAGGCAAAAGGACCATTGAGCGCCATTATAGGCGGAACGTATCCTGTAATGGTAGCGTGCCGCATGAAGTTATCTGCGGCGTTGTCCCATCCGCCCTGGGACAGATATTCGGCTACCCCTTCTGCCACCCAAAGCGGAGGAATTGCCGCAGACTGAGACATCATCGCTCCAAGCCAGCCTCCACCCGTCCACATTTCGAGCGTGACAACGTGTGCAAGCTCGTGGTGAATCACGTGTCTGAAATCCGCATAGGAACCGGTGTATGGAATAACCACCCTGCCCTGGGCGAATTCAGTGAACCCTCCCGTGAACTCTGAGGACTCCTGAGGCAAGATGTTGCTCACCGCAAACCCGTTGTGCGAGTTGTAAATTACGATCGGATATCTACTCTTCAGGGTGTATTTGAGGTCCTTCTCCAGCCTTACAAGAGACCGTTCGGCCTCCTTTGCACAGAATTCAGCCGCAGGTTGCGAATCGCGGTCGAAATAGAGGATGAAATGCTCGGTCTCGATGAAGTGCCAGTTGTAATCATCGTAAGTTACCTTATTCTGCCCGAAATACTCCTGGGCGGTTGAACTGCCCGCAAACAGAATACCTGCAACAGCAAGCCTCCCGAATATGCGAAGCCACCTCTTCATATCTTAGCTCCCGGATAGGAATGAGACCTTTGGATGGTCGGTATTGCCGCCGATGGTCGCTTGATCCTCTGGTTCAAACGCAAGTCAGCAATCGATGTACCGGCTACCCTATACACCCTCAATGCACAAATTAACATGTTAATTTACAACACTATAACGCTGAATATCCCGGATCGATTCTGGTTTCCGCAATCCGACTCTATCACCCCTTCATACGAGTGATGCATCACAGGAGACAGCGTGGCAGATTCGTCTGAGAAGAGCTGCCTCTAGGACTTTTACCTTGACTTTAACTCTTGAATTCACCTATGTTTAAAGCGCTTCACAGTCCCCCTGTGGTGCCTTGTTTCAACTCCCCTTCACGACCACCTGGAGGGACCCACCGATGTCTGACGTAATCACCCAGAATTCTATTTACCAGGAAGCCCTGGACAATGCACTATCGGAAGTTCACGATCTTGGAGAGGAAGTTTCACAGCTGAGGGACTTGTTGGATCTTTTGGAACACCGGAAGAAGGCGGTTGAGGAGATGTGTGTTGCCATCCAGCGTCTGGTTGATTCAGGAGCCCACGAAGTGTCCCAGGACGCTTCCATTCTCGCATTTCCAAAGGGCCTTGTCGCCTTGACCCAGGAAGAAGTGTCCTTGATCACCAACACCACTTCGGGGTTATCTTAACGTCTACCAGCTATCGCACTACACAAAATACGGGTTGTGCTCAATTTCCTGTTCTACAGATGTAATTGGGCCGTGGCCCGGAAAAATCCTGGTATCGCCACTCAGGCTCAAAACCTTTTTCCGAACCACTTCTATTTGTCCAGAATAAGCATTCCCTCTTGCGCCTCCAAGCGAGCCCGCAAAAAGCGCATCGCCGGAAAAGAAAACACCGCTTGTTCCATATCCGAACCCACCAGAGGTGTGACCTGGCAAACCAGCGCCGGTTACGCTCAGTTCCCCCACTCGCTCGCCCCACGTGTCATCCACCAGCGCATCTACCAGTGTCTTACTGCTACCCAGCAGGCCCATGTCTTCTTCCGAACAGAACACCTTCGCCCCAGTTGCCGACTTGAGTTCTCGCAGAGCTCCGGTATGATCTCCGTGCCCGTGGGTCAGGAACAGGTGCGTCGGTTTTACGGACATGTCCTCGGCCTTATTCAAGATCTTTTCCGCCTGGCCACCTGCGTCCACAATCGCTCCCGAGCCAGATTTCTTGCACTTCAAAATGTATGCGTTCACAACCATACCTGCATCAAGCACCACGCGCTCAATCTGCAGTTCTGATGTATCGTATGGCTCATTGCCCCCTGCGGGTAGCCACCCTCGGGCGATTCCGATCAGCTTGTTTCCGTCCAGACGCAATGCGTGGGCGAGGGTTTGAATTGTAGAATCCTCCGGTACCAGTTCATAATTTTCGATCTCTGAGATCTGTGCAGAACTCAGGCCGGTTTCTTTCTCCAGCCGGGAATCTGAAATGCCCAGACCCCGCTTCGCTTTTCCAACAATGTCTCCGAAAAAATCTTCCAGGGTATCGTAATTCACTGCGCCCTCCGTTAACTGATCCGTTCAACCTGAGAAATATCAACAGGATCAGTTTATCTACAAGACCCCTAAAAGTCAATGCCTTTCACCCTGCCTTACGTGGTCTGGAGGCTAGGCAAATTGGAACGCACACCCACACATTGGGTGATACCACCCACCCCGATAGTCGTTGCCAATTAAGCCGGCAAAATGTATCTTCCAGATTGAACTCGAGAACACAAACCCGCCCAATGGATACTGAATGAAAGTCAACCCGAAACAGATTACCGGTGAATATGCTGCAGAATTCGTTGAAGATGGCATGGTGGTTGGATTGGGCACCGGCTCCACGGCCTATTTCGCAATCCGGAAAATTGCAGAACGGGTTCGGAATGGACTGAATATCCGTGGCATTCCCACCTCTGAACAGTCCCGAATTCAGGCAGAAGAGGAAAGCATTCCACTCACAGACTTTTCGGAGGTTGAAGACGTAGATCTCACAATAGATGGAGCGGATGAAGTCGATCCGGCATTTAATCTTGTTAAAGGTGGAGGCGGCGCCCTGTTGCGTGAGAAAATTGTAGCCTCTGCCAGCAAGGCAGCGATCATTGTGGTTGATGAATCCAAAATGAAAAACCGTCTGGGTGCATTTCCCCTGCCAATCGAAGTGGTTCCCTTTGGATGGCAGCATACCGCAGGGAGACTCAGCCGGCTGGGTTGCGAGCCAAAACTGAGAACGGAAAATGGAAGCGCCTTCATTACCGACAATGGAAACTACATTCTGGATTGTCCTTTCGGTCAAATCGATGCACCACCCGTGCTTGAACATGAAATCGTGAACATATGCGGCGTGGTTGAATGTGGGCTATTCACCGGCCTTGCCTCCCGAATCTTGATCGGGAAATCAGACGGGAATGTTCAAGAACTCACGGAGCCACAACCTTTATAGTTTGGATACGGAAAAGGGAAACCTACCATACCCCGGAGGATCAATGAGTATTCTAGTAGACAAGGACACGCGCCTCGTCGTCCAGGGAATCACTGGAGGCGAAGGAACATTCCATACCCGGCAAATGCTGGACTATGGCACGAATGTAGTGGCAGGTGTAACACCTGGAAAGGGAGGGCAGGAGTCGGAGGGCGTGCCGGTATTCAATTCAGTATCCGAGGCAGTGGCCGAAACTTCCGCAAACGCCTCTGTCATCTTCGTGCCTGCCGCATTCGCCGCAGACGCGATCATGGAGGCAGCAGACTCGGGCGTTGCGCTGGTGATCTGTATCAGCGAAGGTATCCCTGCGCTGGACATGGTCAAGGTGAAGCACTATCTGGATAGCAGGGAAACTAGGCTGATTGGTCCGAACTGCCCCGGGGTGATCTCCCCGGGAAAATGCAAAATTGGAATCATGCCTGGAGACATCCACCAGATGGGCAAGATTGGCGTTATCTCTAGAAGCGGTACACTAACCTACGAAGCCGTTGCCCAGCTGACAGCAACAGGTCTCGGCCAGTCGACCTGTGTGGGTATTGGTGGTGATCCTGTAATAGGTACAAGTTTCATCGACTGTCTATCTCTGTTCAAGGATGACCCACAAACAGAAGCAGTCGTGATGATTGGTGAAATTGGGGGGACCGCCGAAGAGCAGGCGGCAGAATATGTTAAGGCATCATTGAGCAAACCTGTGATCAGCTTCATTGCCGGCCAAACGGCCCCGCCTGGAAGGCGAATGGGTCACGCGGGAGCCATCATATCTGGCGGTCATGGCACCGCAGCTGAAAAAATGGAAGCCCTGAAATCGGCTGGAATTCACGTATGCACCAGTCCGGCAGATATCGGAGAAACTGTGGTAAAGGCCCTTTCGGGTTGAATCCGAATCTATGTGCCACATTCAAGCGCCGCAGATCCGTGAGAAACTTCCTGCGAAGGTGAGTTTTCTAAATGGAAACTGTGGCGTTTTCTCATTTGAGGTCAGGCGTTGAACACCCCTCCTTCCAGAGCACATTCAATGATTGGAGAAAGTGTACCAGTCCGGGAAATTCTTGATTTGGTTGGCCGGGTTGCCGCTACCCCTGCCACTGTCCTGATCACAGGCGAAAGTGGAACAGGGAAGGAAGTGGTGGCAAGGGTCATCCACAATCGTAGTTCAGCTCCCACGCAACCCTTCGTGTCGATAAACTGTGCTGCAATTCCGGCCAATCTTTTGGAGGCAGAATTATTCGGATATGAGAAAGGCGCCTTTACGGATGCGAGAATCAACAAGAAAGGTTTGCTGGAACTGACAGAGGGAGGCACTGTTTTCCTGGATGAGATTGGGATCATGCCGCTTGATCTACAG
>CAVOEZ010000412.1:0-4731 GCA_963694355.1 Latescibacteria bacterium UBA2968
GTGGCAGACACAAAGAAGAAGACCGGCGTCCTGAAAATTTCGATGGGCGAGACACTGGCCCTCTCTGGCGAACTGGACGTCCTGGCGGATCGCCACGGCAAGCTGAACAAAGGTGATGAGTACGAGGTCAGCAAGGGGCCTGCAGGTCAAACACTCGTGACATTTATCGATGCGACTCTCGAAGGACAACGCATCCTTGCAGTCCTGAAGAAGGATAAGTAAGGGAAGGACAGAAGTAGAGGAACTCGAGGCCGGCGATCCGATTGGATCGCCGGCCTTTTACATGCTTTGGGAATTGTTCAAAAGATGCCACCAGGAAATGGTTAACGAGTAGGTACCGGATTGTTTATTTTTGCTTGCGAATGAAATTAGCTTCGCTTATTTTGGCAATGTTCAGGGCAGTGCGATCCGCAAGGCCTGACAATACCAGCGGCCTCTGGATTCTTGGACATATTTAGGATCGCCGTTGTGTGCCTTTTACGTTTCAGGTCCAGTATGGTAGTTTCAGACTTCCAGGCTGGAAAATCCGATTCCGGGAGGGAATTATGGAATGGTATATCAAATGTCTTAGAATTACGCGGTGTTCAGCGGCAGAGCAAGGCGCAAGGAGTACTGGCTCTTTACCTTGTTCAACATCGTCATCGTCATCGTACTCGCTGCCCTGGATATGGCCATTGGAACGGGCGGGATACTTGCCGGGCTGTACGAACTGGCAATCCTCATTCCTGCGCTCGCGGTCACGGTCCGCAGACTTCACGATACCGGGCGAAGTGGATGGTTTATCCTGATCGGGATCATACCGATCGTAGGCGCAATCGTGCTGCTCGTGTTTGCCGTGCAAGACAGCCACAGTGGTGACAATGCGTATGGACCAAATCCGAAGGAGACACATTCCGGCGAAGGGGATGCCCAGACGGCGGGAGAGATGACGAGCACAGAGTCGGAAGGTGAAATGGACAAGGGCTAAGAGAAGATCTGCTTGGAGGTTTCAAGCCACCCTGAACCATATAAACAATGCCCCTTCACTCGATGGCGAAGGGGCATTGCGCTGTACGGTACTTTCGAAACGTTACCACATGTGGACAAAGACTGCAGGCCTCACTTTTTTTCCTGTGGGCGCCGTTGACAGGAGGGAATCCGCATATGCGGCGTCATTCACCATTCGCTCGCGACTTCCACCCCGCAGAAACAGGTGCAGATTCCGGTCAGGTTGTGTGATGAGTTCCGAAGTCAGGCGTCTGAACTCTCCGTCTTCCAGCATTCTCGCTACGGACTTTCCGTCTGTAGAAAATCCCTGGCCCTTTGCGGTGTACATCACGACGAGATCTTCAGGATTCGGTTCGTGGTGATGCACGCGCCACACAGGCTGTGCGACGTTCAGGATCATGATTCCCAGGGTGAGCATCAGCATCATGATCCCCAGGAAGAGCTCCTTGCTGACGTCGTGCTCTTCGGCTTCGATCATAGCCTGCTGGAGAAAGCGACCCATCAGTTTGCGCCCCCGGGTTGATCTCTCAAGGCCAGCCAGGCCCGCTCGATGGCGGACATTCGCGTGAGCAGGATGTCATACGCCTTGCGGAGCGGGAGATAGGCGAGCAGGGCAATCAAGGTGGTCTTGAACGCAAGGATAAGTCCAGTGGACATGTCCCGCAGGACTTTGAACGATTCGGTCGCCTCATCCAGTCGAGCCAGTTCCTGGGTCATCAGGAGGATCCCACAAACGGTTCCCAGATATCCGTAGAAGGGCACTCGACTCAGGGCGCGCTGGCCTACCAGGAGTCGGTCACCGAATACGGACAGGAGGTCTTCTACGATTTCGTCGTCGCGGGTTTTCATGTCTGTATATGAAAGGGCTTGATTTTGGATTTCCTCGAGGGCAGATCTCCTCCGCACCAGGAGCGTGAGTCGTCTGGGTCCCGATTCTCGAAGGTCGCGTTGCTCGGCGGCGATACGGATCCACCCGTGAACAAGGGTTAGAAGATGAGAGGCAGAGGCCGCGAGGATCAGCAGATAGGAGGATCGGCCTACCCACTCGATCCAGCCCTTGGCTTGCGGGGCGAAAAAGTAGTAGTAGATGAACAGGATCGCCACGCCGAGCCCGGAAAGGCCGCCAATAACTGCGCCGATCAGACTGGCGCTTCCTGCCGGGAGATCGTAGCGACGTTCCTCGCGACAAATGGAGTTCATACGCTGCATCAGGATCAGCGCGCCTGCCATCGCGCAGACAGCAGCAAAGAGTACGCAAATCAGCAATTCAACCCAGTTCAGTCCGCCCAAGATCAGATCATGCCTCCCGTGTGAGATGCTTCCAGTTTCTGATGACGAACCCTACGTAGCCCGTAAGGATGAATGTGGGTAGAAGCAGCCCGAGACGGGAAGATCTTCCGCCTCCGAATCCACCTCCTGCTCCATTTACGCCTGAGGCATTCCCTTCACCATCTGTTTCGAACCCAGTGCTCTTCGCTTGTTCTCCTGCACGACCGCTGGTGGAAACGTCTCTGTCTTCGGGAGGACGGTAGGTTTCCTGCCGATCGCCCGACTGATTGTTGAGCGCTGTGCCGGCACCGCCCTCGGGATTTGCCGCGCCCTCATCCTTGAGTTTACGACGTTCGGGAAATAGAAGCTGTTTCCTTGACTCCGGAAGCGCATTGACCCAGCTCTTGACCTGTTCAGCTACGGGTGTGGAAATGTCTTCGTGCAGAGGACCCGCTTTTCCGAGCGTCAGGCTCAGTCCATTTCCGTGGGCGCCGGAGTACGAGGGATAATCGCCTTTTGGCGAGGATTTCAGTTGCTCCTTGAGGTGCGCACGCCGTTCCTGCAGAAGAGCAAGTTTCTGAACGAAGGCGTGGTAGTCCATTTTGTTGTCTATGGATTCGGGTGAGGGTCCCGAACGATCCTTGCCGAGTGCCTTCTGAATCGCCCCGTGATCGAAGGTGCCTTCGAATTCGACTTTCCCGAACACGTTCTGCTGCCAGATTACTTTGGCGCCAGGTATGTTCGGCATTGGGTGGGCGTAGGTGATTTCACGTGCAGGACCCTCCGGACTCTTCCAGGTTTCGTTCGAGACGAATACAGTGCGAAGGTTTCCTGTCCGGTCCTTCAGGTAGAGCCCGAGAAGCAAACCGCTTTCGACCTGATCCGTATCCCAGCAGCGCGCTCGGATGGTGTTCAGTGGCCGCAGATAGAGTGATGGAATTTCGATTTCAACTGGTGTGAGCCTGGTTTCACCCACGAGATAGTCATTGAGCCAGATTCTGGCCTCGTCGTCGGCCCAGAAGATCATCACCAGAGACGTGCCGTCCGGAATGCCTAGCACATTGGACGGCAACAAGGCGGGATCCAGGGCATCCGGGTCCAGCGTTTCCATCATCCTGACGAGGCTGTCCACTCGCGCAGATATGGCGTTGTATTCTCGTCTCACCTTCAGCAGATCCGCTCCAGATTCCGCTGCAGAGACAAGCTCAGCGCTCAATACTAGAATTAGCGCAATCAGGATTGAAGTGCGTGAAAGAGGCAACGGTCAGGACCCTTGGTTGATGTGGACGAATAAACAAATAGTAGGTTTAACCCTTGGGATTGTCAAGGAGCGATGGCTATCCAATAAAGATCGGAGAATTGGAGTATTCGAAGCGTCATTCCCGTTGACAGAGATATGAAGAAAGGTCCCGGCACGCCGCAGCCGGGACCCTTTCAGTTCGGAGAAGTACGTGGAAATTTTCCGTTAGTAGTCAGCGAAGGAGCCGTCTTCCTCCGACCGCCACATGCCTCTGAACCGGAAGCTGTCGTCCCGCATTTCCTCGAGGACATCTTCGTTGAATTCCATCCCCAGTCCCGGTCCGGTGGGCAGTTCGATATATCCATTGTTGAATTGGAGCGGTTCCTTGAAGAGGCCTTCGCCCCGACTCGCGCCGCCTTCGCAGATGAGAAAATTTGGAATGGTGGCCATGGTGTGGATCGAGGCTACTACGCCCAGGCCGCCGGAGGCATTGTGCGGAGCCATCGCCAGATCCCGCACTTCCGCAAGATTGGAGATTTTTCGAAGTTCGGATATGCCGCCTACGTGTCTGATGTCTGGCTGAAGGACTGCACAGGCCTGTTTCTCGATGATTTCCCAGAAGCCCCAGCGCGCCAGGTGCCGCTCTCCGGTGGCGATTGGGGTGGTGGTGGATCGTGAGATATTCAACAGGGCCTGATCATTTTCGGGATGACAGGGTTCTTCGGCGAAGAGGAGCTTGTAGGGCTCCAGTTCCTTGATGACCAGGATGGCCATTGTAGGACTGAATCTTCTGTGCAGGTCCACGGCAATGTCGATTTCCGCACCCACAGTCTCTCTCACCGTGGCCACCCGAGCGACCATTTTCTCTATGGCGCCAGGCGTGTCGATGAAGCGCACGGGTTTGTCTACGATCCCCATTTTCATGGCGGAAAATCCCTCGGCAACGGCATTCCGTGCACTCTCCGCGAGAGCTTCGAGTGTGTTCCCGCCTATGTGGGTATAGACCCTGACCCGGTCTCTGACCGATCCGCCCAGAAGTTTCCACACGGGCACGCCCAGGTGCTTGCCCATCACATCCCACATGGCCATGTCGATCCCGCTAAGCGCACCCAGTATGCTGGGCATACTCCGGCTGTAGGTGGACCGGAAAAAGGTCTGCCAGTGATCCTCGATCTGCAGGGGATCCTTTCCGATGAGGTATTCGGACATGTCTTCGACCGCTTGGGCGACAATAC
>CAVOEZ010000413.1:0-4727 GCA_963694355.1 Latescibacteria bacterium UBA2968
TGCGAAGGCTGCATACAGGAAAGCGCTCGAACTGGACCCAACTTATTCTGACGCATATATCAGTCTGGGGAATTTGGCGTTCAACAGCGGCGATTACAAAAATGCGGGTGGATTATATGAGAAAGCGCTGGAAAACAGCTCGGAAAGCGGAGAGCTACAACTGAAGCTTGGCCTCTCCTCATTCAACCAAAAGAACTTTAAGAAGGGTATTGTACATTTGCAGCAGGCCGTTAAGCTTGACTCTACCCAGACAGATGTATACTACTATCTGGGCCTTGCCTGCTTCAACGATGGGCAGAACGCCCTCGCAATGGATGCACTTGAGAAATATGTATCGCAAGAACACCGATACTCCAAGAACGCAACTGTGTTCAAGGCAAAACAGCTCATTGGAGACCTGAAGCGCATCAAGATCAGGGAGATCTATTGAGCTTACTGCCAAGCTACCTTTTTGAAGATATGCCCAGCACGATGAACATAAAACCACTTGCCAGCAATCCACTTACGGTGCCATTACCCAGCACGACCCAGACCGATTCCAATCTGTCGAATAGCCAGATCCACACGATCAGGATAGACAGCATCGTGGGAATCAATGCAACCAGCCTGTCCGGGATAGAAAACCTCTTCGCCACAAGCGTGCCCAGGACCGCAAGAACCGCAACACCGAGTTGATCACCTATCTGCATGCAACCTCCCATTTCCCAACTGTTCGTGTGAATTCGAGTTTTTTTCAAACTGTGACCAACGACACAGCACATTTCGACTTCGCGTTATATTATTGAACATATGAGCCTCGGTCTTGGGTGAGCCGAGGCAAAATGCCCTTCTTCCCAGTAGGAACCCTTGAATAGGTGACCGAAGCCGGGAGAAGGGCGTTTCTGTGTCCGTCAATTAGTGTAGGTAAATATATCTGCTCACCCCAATGCCGGCAATATCAAATCCATTCTAAATATTCTGCATCGGAACTCTTCCGCCAAATCGGGTCTGTTCTGACTTGACTGGCCTCGCACCAGAGGGTTATCTTAACCCGTGCAAAGGTCACCGATACGCTTAAGGTTCAAGCCAACCTGTCCCGGAGGCAGTGCATGGGAAAAATCCTCATCGTAGAGGACGATCCAACCGTCCGGTTGCTCATACGAACCCTCCTTGAGCAGGATGGTCACGCAGTCCTGGAGGCTGCAAACGGCAAAGAAGGTGTGGACAGATACAGGAGTGAAGGCGCAGATATCGTGATATCGGATATTCTAATGCCGGTGAAGGATGGATTGGAACTGATCCAGGAACTCCGACGAGATAATCCGGAAGTGAAACTCATCGCGATGACGGCCTATGATGAGGAAGGAGAAGCCGGTTATCTGCACCTTGCGGAAGAGTATGGAGCTGATCGCGCCTTTTGCAAACCCATACCTGCAGAAGACCTCCGCAATGCGGTTGAGGATCTGCTGGGCTAACACAAACTCGCGTACGTCGCCGGACCTGAAGGGTCAAAAATGAAGAAGTGTCCTTTCTGTGCGGAAATGATCCAGGACGAGGCGACAAAGTGCCGATTTTGCGGTGAATTTCTGGACAATAGCCTGGCAGAGTTCAAGGAGAGCCAGTCGCAACCTATACCTGCCGCCAGATTGGCTGAGATTCGGCGGCTTCAACGGATTGCGAGTGGTAGACCTACGAAGGCCGACAGGAGCCGAAAGTCCAGGGGCTTGATGTATCTCGCCATCATTTCTTTGATTCTTTTTTACAGCTGGCATTGGAGAAGTTCCCAGCAAAACACCAATCCGATTTCTGCTTCAATAAGGTCCGAGATATCACTGGAAGCGTTCTCCACAATTTTCGGGTCAGGCAGTCCACTTTCGCAGACCTCGAAAATTGAGGAATTCCAGAACTTCAAAGGGAAGGTTGTAACCTGGACCGGAGCCGTTGTCTACCTGAACAGGGGCTCGGGGGCAAAGCCTTTCGTCACCATCAGACAAAATACGGCTGCCGGAATAACCAGCGTAACGGTTTATCTGAAAAAAGCTGCAAGCCCAAGCATGGATAGCCTACGAGTTGGGCAGGAAATTAGATTTTCTGGCAAGATCGCTGACTATGGTCACCAATCCGAATTTATCACCTTGATCGCCGGGGCGATCCTTGCGGATTCGGACCCAAATTGAAGGCTATTCCTGGTAGCAAACCTCACCCAAATGGATGCACAGTACAGATCGATGCATGATTCCCTACATAACGATCCTATTTTATTTAAAAACAATATCTTAACCATCACAAAGCCATCGCTGGCTTGACGATGGAAATTTGCACGAAATATGTTTCGAAAATATCTTGACTTTAATGAACTTAAGTTGTATCTTCTTGCTGCTACTCTACATAACTTATCCAATATGAGTAAGTTACTTGCCTAGAACGAAATTTTGCAAAGGAGGGGAGATGCGATCCGTCCTGACATTTGGCCTTGTAGTTATGGTAGCACTGGTATTTGCGGGTTGCGCCCAGCCACCTGAGGAAGAACTGAAGGCGGCAGAGGAAGCGTTTGCAAAGGCTCAGAGCGCCGGGGCTGATGTGTATGCCACAGAAGTCTACCGGTCTGCCAAGAATACATTGGACGATGCGAAGTCAAAAGTTGAGAAGAATGATTATGAAGCTGCCAAGTCCTCCGCAATCCGAGCAAAAGAGTTGGCGGATCAGGCAAGATCACAGGCTGAAACCAACAAAGCTAAGACACGCGATGAGGCGCAAGCCGTCATCAACAGCACTGCCGGCGGTTTGGCGGATATCCGGTCATCCCTTAACAACGCGCCGCAGGGCAAAGGAGCAGATGAAGATCTCGACCAGTTGCGCTCGGATCTGGGGCAGGCAGAAGCCTCGATTGGTGACGCTCGGAGCAACCTGAGTAGCGGCAAATTCAAAGAGGCTCTCGCGAGCGCAAGATTGGCAGAGAGCAAACTCGGACAGGTTCAGGGGTCGGTGCAAACGGCAATGCAAAAGATTGAAGACTGGAAGGAGAAAAACAAGGTCTGGTTTCTACGTTAGAATCAGGCCATTCAGTTGCTTCGATCTAAAAATTGAGACATTTTCATTCTGGAAAACCGAGGAGGCCATAGCTTCTCGGTTTTCCGCTTTTTAAGGCCTTATTCATGCTGAGTTCCATATTGAGGGCATTCTCCTCGTCCACTCTCCTTGTAATTTTGCTAACCTGTCCACTGTGGCCCGAATCGTCGCTTTCCGACCCACCAGATGAGACTTCAGGCACAGCTTCCTCAGAATCTATTAAATTCATTCAATCTGAAATCGATTCTCTATTATTATGCATTGAGCACATTTCCTCAAAAACTCCGTATCTTGTAATAGACACTACAAACAATCGGCTCCAGATCAGAAAGGACCGTCGCCTGATTATGGATGCAAGTTGTGCAACCGGTAGTGGAAAGGTCTTGCTTGGTCCTAAACGAAAAACCTGGAGCTTTGATACTCCTAGAGGAGTGTACACGATTCAGCGAAAAGTTGTGGATCCGATCTGGGCAAAACCCGAGTGGGCGTTTGTTGAACTGGGTGAATCAGCCCCCGTCTTGCCCTGGTCCTTCAGCAGGCTCGATCCTTTAACCCTGGGAAAATTTGCCCTGGAACTTGGTGACGGGTATGAAATCCATGGGACGCTATATCCACATTTGATCGGAAGGCATATTACACACGGATGCATAAGACTCAATGATCCAGATTTGCGGTCCGCGTTCGAGACAACCGATACAGGCAACAAGGTCTATATCTATTGACCAGGATCTCCACAACGGCCTCAGTCCTTCCCACGCTGCTATCCATCCTCATGTTCAGCGCTGGCGCAGAGGGAATCTCGGAAACAGAAACAGACCTCCTGAGCCGTAAGCGAGCCCTTGAATCGGAACTCCAATTCGCGAGGGAGTATCCATCGGAATTCTATCTCATCATCGATCTTCAGGAGCTTGTGGTTCATTTGAAATCGGGTGGCGACTTACTGAAATCATCCCCGATTCCAGGATATTATTTTCCTTCTCTGCAACATAGAATCAACCCAATCCGCACCCTCAGTTCAAAGATCCATCCTGGAACACCCGAACCAGGCAATGATGGGCTGCGGTTGCGCGGGAGAATGTTGCCACTAGATTTTGTAGGTCGACTCATTGAGGGACCGAGGAAAGCAACCAGATTGTATTTCACACCTTCTCTCCTGCTGCAGTCGGAGGCGGTTCCTGTCGACCGCAAAGTGGGTTGGATCATGCTTTCCGGTGTTGACCTGAAAGCGGTTGCGGCCGCACTGCGCCCTGGCTCGGTAGCAATTCTCATTAACAGCAGTCATCAGCGGAATTCAAGTGTCCAATGAGGCCTGTATCTATCCTGTTGCTGTTCTCACTGACATTGTTCTACCCAACCAGAGTTTTGCCCCAGGTTGATACCCGTTACGGAGGAGAACCCTTACTCCTGGGTGCTGGCGCACGGCCGATGGGCATGGGAAGTGCGTTCGTGGCCATCAGCAATGATGCAACGGCCACATACTGGAATCCGGCCGGGCTTGCTGGTCTTGAGGCGAATGAATTCCAGGCACAACACGCAGAGCGGTTCGGAGGGGCAATCAATCACGATGTATTCACGCTTGCCAGCCCCTACCCCATCGGTGGCTTTGGAATCGGCTTGACCAGGTTGGGAGTAGATAACATTAAACTTACGGCACTGGAAAATCCGAGTGCCCCGGCCGG
>CAVOEZ010000414.1:0-4720 GCA_963694355.1 Latescibacteria bacterium UBA2968
GGCCAGACCCTTCACCACACATCATAATGCACTGGATATGCAGCTGTTCCTGCGCATCTCCAATGAGTTGTATTTGAAGCGGCTGATCATCGGGGGCTTTGAACGGGTATACGAGTTCAGCAGAAACTTCAGGAATGAGGGCATCGACCGAACCCACAATCCTGAATTCACGCTGCTCGAGATCTATCAGGCCTATGCCGATTACAATGATATGATGTCGATCACCGAAACACTTTTCGCCACTGTCGCAGAGGAAGTTACAGGGTCGTCGGTGATTACCTACCAGGGTCAGGAAGTGGACTTGACCCCGCCCTGGAAAAGGTTGTCACTCCTGGATTCTATCGAAGCATTCGCAGATGTCTCCGTGAAGGACGCTACGGATGAGGGGCTAAAGGAGATCTGCAAGGAACTGAAGATCGAACTCGAGGCCGACGCAGGACGGGGCCAGATGATCGACGAGCTATTCGAGGCGAAGGTTCAGCATCATTTGATCCAGCCCACTTTTATTACGGATTACCCCCTCGAGATGTCTCCGCTGGCCAAGCGGCATCGGAGCACTACCGGACTGACGGAACGGTTCGAACCATTCATCTGTGGGTGGGAAGCAGCCAACGCCTTCTCCGAACTGAATGACCCGATCGATCAGCGTGAACGGTTCGAACACCAGATGTCGCTTCGAGAAATGGGAGACGACGAGGCCCAGGTGCTGGACGAGGATTTCCTGCGAGCCATGGAGTACGGGATGCCACCCACCGGTGGAATGGGTTTTGGAGTGGACCGGCTGGTGATGCTTTTAACGGACTCGCCTTCCATTCGGGACGTGATTCTGTTTCCCCATATGAGACCCGAGCATTTGGAGCAGGGAGAGGATGCCTAGTCTGCTGGAAGCGGAGGGCATTTCCCGGAAGTATCGTGTTGGGGATAACGATCTGGAAGTGTTACGCGATGTGGATCTCACCGTTGAGGCCGGGGAAGTTGTGGCGGTTGTAGGCCCTTCAGGTGTTGGAAAGAGTACGCTGCTGCATATTCTGGGTGGGCTCGACAGGCCATCATCCGGAACCCTCAGGATCAGTCAGACAGACGTGTTTTCCCTTTCGGATTCTGATCTTGCACAATTCCGAAACGAATCCATAGGTTTCGTTTTTCAATTCCATCACCTGCTGAGTGATTTTACCGCAGTTGAAAATGTGATGCTACCCTTGATGATACAAGGTAGATCACGCACGGATGCGAATCGGGCGGCGTCGGAAATGCTGGAGAGAGTTGGGCTCGGTGAACGGCGGGATCATCTGCCTTCCGAACTTTCAGGTGGTGAATCTCAAAGAGTTGCAGTGATACGGGCGCTGGTTACGCATCCGCAGCTGGTTCTGGCGGATGAGCCGTCAGGCAATCTCGATGCCGGGCGCAGCGCCGAATTGCACGACCTGATCTGGCATTTGGCCGAGGAATTTCATCAAACTTTTGTGATTGCCACTCACGATATGGCTCTGGCCGAACGGGCCGACCGGGTTGTTCAAATGTCAAAGGGCTGGATTGTGGAGGATCTCAACTGATTCTCATCTCACCTGGTGTGGTTAGGACATGGAATGTCAGGATTGCAGTAAGGAAGAAGCGAGCGTGGTCTTCACCCAGGTGGTGGACAAGGATAAGTTCGTCTTTCACCTATGCAAATCCTGTGCGGCAAAACGCAGCGGAGAGGTCAACAGCGAAACCATTGCTGTGAGCACGTTTACATTCCCTGCTGTGGAGGAGAATGTTGCGGATCTGGTTTGCCCTTCGTGCGGAACCACATTCGCTGAGCTTCGCAAGGCCGGAAAATTCGGGTGTGCGGGCTGCTACGAGGCGTTCGATACGGAACTGCATGGGGTGTTCAAACAGATTCACGGCCTGGAAGTGCACAAGGCGGATGAAGTGACGCAAGAAGATGCATTACAGGAACGGAAGCTTTCCGTGCTTCAGGAGCAACTCGATCTTGCGGTGTCCGAAGAGGCCTTCGCAGAGGCAGCCAAACTCAGAGACCAGATTTCCAAACTGAAGGGGCACGCAGGCGTCCTGTGACTTTTGATGACCTGGTCAAACGCACGGCAAGCTGGCTAGACGGATCAGGTGATCTGTCGACGCTTGTGATAAGCAGCAGGGTCAGGCTGGCACGCAACCTGCCGTTCAGCAAATTCGCCCATCTGGCAAGTGAGGCTGAAAAAGAACAGATCATAACATGCATTGTAGCCGCCAACGCGAAGGGTGTACCGCTCAGCTACTTCGACGCTACGGTTCTGGATGCCTCCCAGCGCGCTTTGCTGGTGGAACGGCACCTGATCAGCCCGGCACTGGAAAAGGGCACTGGCCCACGCGGGATTCTGGTAAACGAGCAGGAAGACTTGAGCGTGATGGTGAATGAGGAAGACCACCTCAGGATCCAGGTGATGCAATCGGGATTTCAGGTCGATGAGGCCTGGACCGCCGCAAGATGCGCGGAAGCGGATCTCGCCAGGGAACTGTCCTTTGCGTTCTCCGAAAAATGGGGGTATCTAACGGCCTGTCCCAGCAATACGGGGACGGGCATGCGGGCTTCCATCTTGATTCATCTTCCCGGATTGGTCCTCACCCAGGAAATGGAGGGTGTGATCCGAGGCGTTACGCAGATGGGCTTTGTCGTCAGGGGGCTTTACGGAGAGGGATCGGATGTCTCCGGTAATCTGTTTCAGGTTTCCAATCAGATCACCCTGGGGCGAACGGAGTTGGAGATTCTAGAAGCGCTGGACAAGGTAACGCGCCAGCTGATTCAGTGTGAACAGAATGCAAGAGATACCCTGATGGGGGATATCCGTTCACAGATCGAGGACAAGGTGTGGTGGGCTTTCGGGATTTTGAGTCACGCCCGACTGCTCTCCTCTCAAGAATTCATGAATCTGTCCTCCGCTGTCCGGTTGGGTATTGGGTTGGAACTTTTCGATAGTATAGAAGTAGGCACGCTGAACGAGTTGATGGTAAGAACCAAACCGTACCACCTTCAAAACCAGGTGGGTCGGCAGCTGGATTCCCCCGAACGAGATCGTGTACGCGCCGATATGGCGCGACGCCGAATGGCAGAACTTGGAAATCCCTGAGAATCAGGAGATGGGTGGCCGTAACTGGAGCTGCAGGGCAGAGGAGACCGAAGATGAATAATATGTTTTCAGATCGTGTAAAACGGGTGATGCAGCTTGCCAGGGAGGAGGCCGCACGACTGGGCCACAACTATATCGGGACGGAGCACCTCCTGCTGGGCATTATTCGGGAGAGCAAGGGCTCGGCGGTTACCGTCCTGCTGAATCTGGGGTTGAATCTGGACAGCATCAAGCAATCGATTGACGACTACGTGGCATCGTCCGGTGGTTCTATGACGATGGGTGAGGTTCCATTTACTCCGCGAGCCAAGCAGATCCTGGAGATCGCCGCTAATGAAGCGAAGGAGATGAAGAGTCAGTTTGTCAGGACCTGTCACCTGCTCCTGGCCCTGCTCAAGGATAAAGAGACGATTGCTGCGCAGATCCTGGCAGCCTTTGGTGTAGACCACAAAACCGCGAAAGAGGAGGTGAGTGCCGTTTTGCAGGGTAAATCCACCGGTAAACGAGAGAAAAAGAAAAGCAAAACACCATTTCTGGATCACTTCGGCCGGGATCTGACGGAACTCGCCCGAGAAGGCAAACTGGATCCTGTCATCGGAAGAGACAAGGAAATCGAACGAGTGTCGCAGGTGTTGAGTCGCAGGAAGAAGAACAATCCTGTCCTCATCGGTGAGCCTGGTGTTGGCAAAACGGCAATTGTTGAAGGACTCGCCCAGAGAATCGTAGAGCGGCGAGTTCCACAGCTTCTCGCTGATCGGCGTGTCGTGACCCTGGACATGGGGGGCATTGTTGCCGGAACCAAATACCGGGGACAGTTCGAAGAGCGAATCAAAGCGGTCATGAATGAACTTCAGCAGAGCCAGGATGTGATCATATTCATCGATGAGCTTCATACCATTGTGGGTGCAGGCAGTGCGGAAGGTACGCTGGATGCGTCGAACATGTTCAAGCCTGCTTTGTCACGTGGAGAACTGCAGTGTATTGGGGCAACCACGCTGGATGAGTATCGGAAATACATCGAGAAGGACGGCGCACTGGAACGGAGATTCCAGACTATTCTGGTAGATGCACCCTCTGTCGAAGATGCCATCCAGGTACTCAGGGGTATCAAGGATAAATTCGAATCGCATCATATGGTCTCCTTTACGGATGCGGCCGTGCAAGGCGCCGTGATTATGGCGGACAGGTATATCAGCGATCGGCATTTGCCCGACAAGGCCATCGACGTGATCGATGAGACCGGGTCACGCGTTAGACTCGCCAGGCTGAATCCTCCAGAGGATATCAAGAAGCTCGAGGGGGAAATCGAGGACATCACCCGCCAGAAGAATTCCGCAGCCAACAACCAGCAGTTCGAGGAAGCGGCCCAGCTGAGGGATCAGGAGCGAAAGCTCAAGGAGCAGGTCGAGGAGAAGCGGCAGGAGTGGGAGCAGAAGGTACGGGATGAGGTCGTAGAGGTGACCGAAGAGGACATTGCCGAAGTGATTTCCAGTATGACCGGAATCCCCGTGTTCAGACTTGCACAGGCCGAGTCCGAGAAACTGCTGAAGATGGGCGAGGAGATTACGAAACAGGTGGTGGGCCAGGATGAAGCAGTGGAGATCGTTTGCAAG
>CAVOEZ010000415.1:0-4696 GCA_963694355.1 Latescibacteria bacterium UBA2968
GGTAAAGCTGATCCTGAAGGCGTGGCAGGAGCAGCGCGAGATTCACAATGTGATGCTGTTCCTTCAGTCACACGAGGTGGGAACAGGTCATGCTGTGAAGATCTGGAAACAGTATGGGCAAGATGCCCTGAAGACGATCGAAGAGAATCCATATCGCCTTGCTACAGATGTCTGGGGAATCGGATTTCAAACCGCCGATCAGATTGCACGTAAACTGGGAGTGGAGCTGCATTCTGAGCAGAGGCTCCTGGCAGGCATCCAATACGTTCTGGAGACCTCGAGTGACAAGAGCGGTCACGTGTTCCTTCCGAGAGAGGAGCTCATCTCGGCTTGTGCCGAGGCGCTCGAGATTCCAGGGGAACTGGTGGAACCTTGCATCGACGGATTAGTTTCCAGGGAGGAAGCGGTGTGCGAAGAGAACCGCGTGTATCTACCTCCACTGTTTTACTCCGAGAAAGGGACAGCTACCCGAATTCACCAGCTTTCCAGTATCCGGCGTATAGAAACAGGGGACATTCAGCACGAGATCGCGTCCATTGAGAAACACGAAGGGGTAAAATTCGCATCACTTCAGAAGGTAGCATTGGAAAAGGCGCTTTCTCATAATCTGCTGGTTTTGACGGGTGGTCCAGGAACAGGTAAAACCACTACAATCAAAGGGTTACTCGCATTACTGGAAGCCAGGGGAAAGTCTGTAGCCCTGGCCGCACCAACCGGTAGAGCCGCCAAGCGGATGTCTGAAGCCACAGGGAGGGACGCGCGTACTATTCACAGGCTGCTCAAATTCAATCCGTCTGATATGGCCTTTGAGAAGAATTTCGAAAACCCACTGGAGGAGGAGGCCTTTATTGTCGATGAAGTCTCTATGGTGGATGTTGTTCTGATGAACAGCCTTCTTCGCGCAATTCCACTCAGTTCCTCGCTGGTTCTCGTTGGTGATGAGGATCAGTTGCCATCTGTTGGTCCCGGAAATGTGCTGAAGGATATCATCCGTTCCGGGGCTGCTGAGGTGGTTGCCCTGAACGAGATCTTTCGCCAGGCTCAGACCAGCAGTATTGTGATGAACGCGCATACGATTCTGAGGGGAGAGTTTCCTGAACTCAGGCGAGACAGGGAGTCTGATTTTTTTCTGGTCGAAGAGCAGGAACCTGCAAAGGTTGCGGAAGTCATATCTACACTGTGCAGGACCCGTTTGCCACAAACCTACGGCCTGGACCCTATAAAAGACATTCAGGTACTTGCACCCATGTACAGAGGTGAAACGGGTGCGAATAATCTGAATGAGGTGCTCCAGGGTGTCCTGAATCCACATGGAAAGGAAATTCTCAGAGCTGGCGGCAGGTTCCGGGTCGGGGACAAGGTGATGCAGATCCGAAACAACTACGATAGAGATGTCTTCAACGGGGATATGGGGCGAATCGAGGCCATCGATGAGGAAGCTCAGGCCGTTGCCGTGAGGTATTCAGATAAACTGGTGACATACGAATCCACTGATCTGGACGAAATCGTGTTATCATATGCGATCACGGTTCACAAGAGCCAGGGTTCCGAATACAAAGTGGTAATTCTGCCTCTTACGACACAGCACTATATGATGCTGCAGCGGAATTTGATATATACCGCAATTACAAGGGCGCGCGACCTCGTGGTGATCGTAGGCTCTCGCAAGGCCATGTCAATCGCCATTGAAAATAATCAGGTGGCCGATCGATATTCGTCCTTGCCCGAAAGAATTCGATCTGCCGCCGTTCTTCAAGCTGGGTGACAGCTATGTTGCATATTTTGATTCTCCTTTCTATGTGTTGTGCATCTGTCGATGCCCAGGGAGTAAGCTCCCTGATCAGCAAGGATTCTACTCCGACCGAGTCGGTCATTGCGCGGCTGATCGAGGCCTCTTTCGTATCTTCACCCGAGGTCCTGAGAAGATTGCACAGCAGGAGTACTTTTTCCGGGTCCCAGGAAAAAACGCTTGTTCGGCTGTCAAGAGCGCTTTCAGACCAGACCATCAGACGGAAATCGGAGCCATCGCCTGAAGCGATTCGAATCATGGAACGGGACTCGGAGTTCTCCGAGTTGACGCTCAAAGGGCTTCAGAACCGATCCGAATATCGCAACGGCGGGCTTGTTCAATCTGTTTCTCCTGCATTCGAAGACTTTGTGAAAAGACATTCAGAACCGTCGATGGCTGAATTGAGCAGGTTCGCCCGGGCCCTCAATTCAGACGCATTCAGGGATTTCCTTTTACGGAATTCTACGTCCTCACAGCCCCGGCTGTATCAAACCAGGTCGATCTCATCGCCTTCGGAATCCCGTCTCTTGATCAACAGGTCCATCGACTGAAACGGTTCCCCTTCCCTTCTGCTTGACAATTTCTGACTATTTTGTGCATGATTAGCCTGACCTTAGTACCCTGGCCAATCCAACTTTTCGGAGTTACCGATGGTTGATGCTGATCTGAAAGCGCAGGTCGATAATTTGATTCGAATAGGAATCGCTCTTTCCAGTGAGCTGGATATCGACGAGCTGCTGGAGATGATTCTGGACGAATCTCGCAGATTTACGCGTGCAGATGGAGGCACGCTGTATATCCTGAGTGACGATGGCAAACACCTCCGCGCCAAGATCGCGCAAACTGATACTTTGGGTTACAGAATTGGTGGGGCGAGCAATGTGGACATCGATGAGCAGGTATTTGCGCCAATTCCGCTGGCGATAGATGGGCAGATGAATCTGGCCAACGTGTCTGCCTACGTGGCCAACACAGGCAAGTCCGTGAATATCGAGGATGTTTTTGAAACTGAGGAATTCGACTTCGCGGGACCTCGGCAATTCTACAAGAAGGTGGGATTTAGAACGCAGTCCATGTTGGTTGTTCCGCTCAAGAACCACGAGGATGATATCACTGGCGTGTTGATGCTGGTGAATGCCCAGAATGCTGAACTTGCCGAGGTGATCCAATTTTCGCCGGAACACGAGGCGTTGATCAATGCCCTCGCATCTCAGGCGGCGGTAGGCATCACCAACGCGCAGCTGATTATCGATCTGAAGAGTCTTTTCGATTCCTTCATCCAGAGCATTGCCGCGGCGATTGACGAGAAGTCGACCTATACGGGAGGGCACATTCGCCGTGTGGCTGACCTGACGATGATGCTCGCAGAGGAAATCAACCGCACGGAAGAAGGACTTTGGGGACATCTGAATTTCACCGAAGATGAACTCAATGAACTTCGAATAGCGGCCTGGATGCACGATGTGGGAAAGATCACAACACCCGACTACGTGGTAGACAAGGCGACAAAGCTGGAGACTATTTTTGACAGAGTGGAATTTGTCCGGGCTCGATACGAAGTGCTAAAACGGGATGCAGAGATCGCGGCGCTGCGGAAGAAACTGGAGCTGGTGGCTGGAGATACCGCGGAGTCCGCTGAATGGATGGAGATCGAGGCGTCCTGCGAACAGGAGATCGCCGGATTGCGAGATGAGATGGCATTCATTGCGCAGTGCAATACGGGTGGCGAGTATATGGCTGATGAGGATCTCGATCGGATCCGGGAGATCGCATCTCTCACATTCGATTTGGATGGAGAAGCCCAACAGCGGCTTACCGAAGATGAGGTCCATAATCTTTCGATCCGAAAAGGCACGCTGACGGACGATGAACGCAATGTGATCAACAATCACGCTGAAGTCAGCATCAAGATGCTGTCACAACTCCCATTCTCGAAAACGCTGAAAAAGGTTCCAGAATACGCCGGCGGTCACCATGAAAAGCTGAATGGGAAGGGATATCCAAACGGTCTGAGTGCCGAGCAACTTCCACTGCAAGCCAGGATCATGGCGGTTGCGGACATTTTCGAAGCGCTAACTGCTCCCGATCGGCCTTACCGCGAACCTATGACGCTTTCCCAATCCCTCAAGATTATGGGATTCATGGTGAAGGACGAGGAACTGGATGGGAGGATTGTTGACCTGCTGAAGGAGAGTGGTCTGGTTTTCACGTATGCAAACAGGGAGTTGAGGAAGGACCAATTAGATGTGGCAGAAGGGGAGAAGCTATAGATCAAGATGAGGGAAGGAATACGGGGTGTCTTAGAGGATGGCGTTTCACGCTATTCTCTTTTTTTATTTTCTGAGAAGCTTGTTGATCGTCTCATTCGGGATCCGACCTTCCCTGAGGATTTCTGTACGATCTGTAATCCTGACCAGAGTGGATGGTTGAGTATTCGATACCTCACCGCCATCCAGGATCATGTCCACTTCTTCGCCGAATTGAAGGTGGGCTTCAGGGGCGGATTCGACCGGTGGATAACCTGACCGGTTCGCACTGGTGCTTGTGATGGGATTGCCCAGAAGTGACAGAAGGTCAGCGCAGACAGGTGAATCCGAGATTCTGACGGCGATTGAATTGTCAGGGCCCAGAAGTGCTGCGGGGAGTTCTTCGCGACCGCGTAACACCAGAGTCAAGGGTCCGGGCCACAAGGCTTCGATCAAGCGGTACGCATCATCCGGTATTTCATTTACTAATTTGTGGAGGACGTTCTGATCTGGAAGCAGCAGGATCAGGGATTTCGATTTCTCCCGACCCTTTATGGCGAATACACGATTCAGCGCGGATGGATTGAATGGATCTGCACCAAGACCATAGACGGTTTCGGTGGGGTAGACGACAACGCCCCCGGATGAAATGCAATCTGCA
>CAVOEZ010000416.1:0-4691 GCA_963694355.1 Latescibacteria bacterium UBA2968
CAGACCCTATCACCCTCCGGATGTGGATTTCAATCACCCGCGTATCGTTGACAGCGACTCGATCCTAAAAATCGAGACCAACCCGCGCTCCGTGACCATCTACGGCGCAGGCGTAATCGGTTGTGAATACGCATCCATTTTTCGAGGATTGCGAATCAAGGTCAACCTGATCAACAGTCGCGATCGCCTGCTTGCGTTTCTGGATGACGAGATCGTAGATGCTCTGAGTTATCACCTCCGTGAACAGGGCATTCTGATCCGTCATGACGAAGAGTACGATCGAGTGGTTGCAGAGGAGAACGGGGTTACACTCTTCTTGAAGTCGAATAAGGAGATTCAAAGCGATTTGCTCCTCTGGGCCCAGGGCAGGACGGGGAATTCGGATCGGATGGGGCTCGAAGAAATTGGCATCGAGCGGGACAGCAGGGGATCGATCAAGGTCAACGAGGACTATCAGACGGCGTGCAGTCACATTTACGCTGTGGGAGATGTAGTGGGATTCCCAAATCTGGCGAGCGCGGCGTATGACCAGGGACGCTTCGCCGCCACGCATCTGGTTACCGGCAGCTGCGAGAATCATCTGGTGGAAAATATCCCGACCGGGATCTATACGATTCCTGAGATCAGTTCGCTTGGTTTGACAGAGCGCGAACTGACGAGTAAGAAGATCCCCTACGAAGTAGGCCACGCTTCCTTCCGCCAGCTCGCACGCGCACAGATCACGGGACGAAAGACCGGAATGCTCAAAATGCTGTTTCACCGTGAGTCTCTGAAGATCCTGGGCATTCACTGCTTTGGCGCTGAAGCTTCTGAAATCATCCACATTGGCCAGGCCATTATGGCTCAGAAGGGAAAAGCAAATTCGCTGATGTATTTCATCAATACCACGTTCAACTATCCCACTATGGCTGAAGCCTATCGGGTTGCCGCGTTGAACGGACTGAATCGAGTGCAATGAGGGCTACACTTCAAAATACATCAGATCGAGGAATCTCCGGGTGACTGAACCGGACGTCCTTTATGTCGACAACCACCTGCTGGTGGTCAACAAGCCTTCCGGAACGCTGGTCCAGGGCGATCGAACCGGTGATCGCTCGCTGCTGGAAGAATCGAAAGCGTATGTAAAGGTCGCCTTCAACAAACCCGGTAATGTTTTTCTGGGCCTTGTTCACCGACTGGACCGCCCCACCTCGGGTGTGGTGGTATTTGCGCGAACGTCCAAGGCGGCCTCACGACTGTCCGACCAGTTCAGAAGACGGGACATCAAGAAGACCTACTGGGCATTGGTTGAGGGAGAGGTTCCCGAACACGGCAGATTAGAGGATCGGCTTGTTCGGAACGGTCCTACAAGCAAGGTGTCTGACGGGTCTGATGGACAGGAGGCGGCGCTCGGATTTCGCAGGCTCAAGTATCAGGGAGATGTCTCCTGGATCGAGGTAGATCTGGAAACGGGAAGGCATCATCAGGTGCGTGTACAATTCTCTCACCGCGGCCACCCGGTGATCGGCGATTTCAGATACGGGTCTCGCATAAAGTTTCCGAACAAGGCGCTGGCTCTGCACGCGAGATCGCTTGCCCTGATCCACCCAACAACGAAAGAAGAGATGCGTTTCGAGGCAGAGCCCGAGGGGATCTGGCCTCAAGAATTTCGATAGATGACAGATGTGAGCAGAGGGACAAGCACCTCGGCTCTACCGTAACCAAATACACTCCAACACAGGAGGCAGAGGGTGGGCGAAAATGAACAGCAGTCGTTAAGTGATATCAAGGTCGATGCGCAGAATCTCTATCGGGAGGAATCTTTCACCGATCTGAAGGTCGCCTCCATACGTCGATTGAATCCCATCAAGTCCGATGGATCTCCCGACGAAACCCGACCTGCGATCTATATCGGTCAAACCCACATTATGTCGCAGATGGGTCCGGTACCCGTTCAGGGAGAAATAGATGCTTCTTCTATTGGAGAGGCCGTGGAGAAATTCCCCCAGGCCATGCAGCAGGCTGTAGAAGACATGATCGAGGAGGCCCAGGAGCGGAAGCGACAGGAAGCTTCAAGAATTGTGGTTCCGGGCGCCGGAGGGATGCCAGGTCTGGGCGGCGGTCCACAACCCGGAGGCGGAAAGATTCACCTTGGATAAAGGGGTGTTCTGTTGAGTGCACGAAAAAAAATTGCAGCGGTGATCACAGAGTATCGTCCCGGATCGCACGCAGATGTCATTGTGTCGAAATTCCTGCGAGGGATTCCCACAGACGATGGACTGCTCGAGCCCCGAGTGGATCTGGTTTCGATGTATGTAGACCAGTTTCCCGAGGAGGATTTGAGCCGGTCGATGTCTGAGGCGCACGGTGTTCCCATTTACAACAGCATCGTTAAGGCCCTTACCCTTGGCGGCGAGGAACTTGCGGTGGACGGTGTATTGTTGATCGGGGAGCACGGTGACTACGCGTGGAACGAAAAAGATCAGCACCTGTTTCCACGGAAATACTTTATGGAACAGATCTGCGGGGTCTTCGCCACGAGCGGCAGGTCGGTTCCGGTGTTCAATGACAAACATCTATCCTACAACTGGGCAGATGCGAAATGGATGTACGACCGGGCGGCGCAGTTGGACGCGCCGTTCATGGCGGGTTCGTCGTTTGTGACCTGCTGGCGAAATCCATGGCTGGAGCACGATCTCGACACGCCAATCGAAGAGGCTCTGGCGATCGGGTTTTCGGGTCTGGACATCTACGGTTTCCACACGATCGACGCGCTACAGTGTATGGTCGAGCGTCGATCGGGTGGAGAGACCGGCGTTGCGGCCGTTACCTGTCTTGAAGGAGACGCTGTCTGGGAGGCGGCCAAAGCGGGTTCATGGTCAAGCGATCTGTCCAGTGCGGCAAGCAAGGCGATCCAGAAGAAGCCGGATGGTCCCATGGAAGATCACTGTGAAGATCCCGCGGCCTTTTTGATAGAATATTCGGATGGTTTGAAGGCCACTGTATTGATGCTGTCCGGCTACGTGGTTGATCTGTCCTACGCTGCACGTATCGGCAGCGATGTGGTGAGCACGGAGTTTTATCTGCAAACCGGTCCACCTCATACCCACTTCAGCTACCTTTGTTTGAATATCGAAGAGATGTTCCTGACAGGGCAACCCCAGTATCCTGTTGAGCGGACCCTTCTGGCCTCAGGGATTCTGGAGGCAGCGATGGATTCCAGATATCAGGGCGGTGTTCGCCTGGAGACACCGCATCTGAATGTGGCCTACAAATCGTATGACGTGATGCCCAGGCGGCCGATGGCGAGACGTCCGGAGGGCGCAAGCCTGGTTCCGTTTGAAGAAACATAATCGTCAAGACCTGACCGAGGAGCGCGTAGATGTTTGGTGAGATTCGAAATGCACAGGGTGAACGTCTGGATTACAGCTTTCACGAGGGCGCAGCGGGTTCGAAGGATGTGGTGGTGATCGGGCATGGTGTAACCGGCAACAAGGATCGGCCTTTTGTGATCGCTCTGGCGGAAGGTCTCGCTGATGCGGGGATTTCAGCCCTGCGCGTGTCGTTTGCGGGAAACGGAGACAGCGAGGGTCGTTTCGAAGAGGCCACCATCAGCAAAGAGGTCGGTGACCTGGGCTCGGTTCTGGATGCGCTGAATGGATTTCGGGTGGTCTATGTTGGACACAGCATGGGCGGCGCGGTGGGTGTGATTCGTACAAGCGAGGATGACCGGATCAGATTTCTTGTTTCGCTTGCGGGTATGGTGCACACACAGGCTTTCGCCGAGCGGGAGTTTTCGGACGTTACACCCGGTGAGGGGTGCATGTGGGAGGAGCCTACGTGCCCTCTTTCGCAGGGGTATGTGGACGATATGGCTGCGATCGGTTCCGTTGTGGCCCGGGGTTCGCGGATCGAGGTTCCCTGGCTTCTGGTTCACGGCACAGAAGATGATGTGGTTCTCCCCGGAGATTCGGAGGATATCATCAAAAATGCGAACGAGCCGAAAGAGTTGTTCGTGGTTGAAGGCGCAGACCACGTGTTCAGTGATTCCTCGACACCGGAGATGATTAATAAGGTGGTCAACTGGATCAAGACGCAACTGGCCTGACTTCGGCAATTACCAATCGAATTACCTAGCGCGGGATTTGCGTCCTGCGCTTTTTTCATACCCAGAGCAACGCCATGGTTTCGTCAATTCCTCTGCCTCGATGGACTGGGCGGGCATTCTGCAAGGACCTGCTGAACGGTGGAATCCAAACCCTGTAGATGACTCAAATTGTGGCAGAATTCAGCGGGCGAGACCGGGCTTGACACTGTTCACGCAATGCCCAATATTGGCGAATAGAATGCAGGGTGAACGCTTCGAATTCAGACAACGGGGGAGGCTGAAATGTCGCAGGTCGAGGAGATAGGAATTCCAGTTAGAGCCGTGAATCGCGCTCAGCTTTATTCCGGAAAAAACAAGGCAGGCGAGCCGTGCCTTTATGCAACCATGTCGCAACAGGCGGACAATTTTTTTGTCTTGCAGATCAATCCCAACACAGGAGAATTGAAGCAGTTCTGGCCCGATGTTCCCGAATCCAATTATACCACTGCGGTCTACAAAGCTCGCAATGGCCGACTCTATATCGGTGCGGCTCATTCGGGTCAACTGTACTGTTTTGATCCCGAGCAGGATGAGCTGGTCAACTTTGGTACGATCAACGGAAAGG
>CAVOEZ010000417.1:0-4686 GCA_963694355.1 Latescibacteria bacterium UBA2968
GACATGGCGAAGCTGCTCGATAGTTGAGGGTACTGGTTTATTCAAGAAAATGGGACTCTGAATTGGTGATGAGCATGATAAACGACTTGACAGGTTCACTGGTTTCGTCTATAATTTCGACCAGATAATGGGAACAAATTTCGAGGAGATTCCAATGGCACACGAAGGATTCCAAGGGAGTTGGTGGTGGTATGATCGATATCATACCGGCCAGCTTGTCGTGTGCTGAATTCAGACAATAGAACGACTGCTGATATACCCCTGCCGGTTTGACCGCAGGGGTTTTTTTAACTTTGGAGACTAGGGAAATGGGTGAGAAGAAGAGGATTTTGACGGGAGATCGTCCAACTGGACGGCTGCATCTGGGTCACTATGTTGGGTCTCTGCAAAACCGGGTTCGGCTCCAGGATGAATACGAATGTTTTTTCCTGATAGCGGACTTGCATATGCTGACCACGCGCCCGGAGAAGGAGCATATCGAAGCGTTGAGGGAAAACACCCGGGAGCTGGTTCTGGATTATCTTTCGGTGGGTATCGATCCATCCAAGTCGACAATTTATCTCCAGTCAGCTGTTCACGCTGTTTATGAAATGAATCTGTTTTTCGAAATGCTGGTGACATTGCCCAGGGTGGCGAGACTTCCGAGCATCAAGGATATGGCCAGAGCAGCGAACATGGAAGATGAGGCGATTCCGTTCGGTCTTGTAGGCTACCCTGTGCTGCAGGCAGCCGATATCCTGATGCCCAGATCCCATCTGGTTCCCGTTGGAAAGGATAATGAGGCACACGTGGAGGTGACTCGTGAGATCGCCAGAAGATTCAATAATTATTATGGTGAGGTTTTTCCCATCCCCGAATCAATGATCGGGGATGTGCCTTCTTTAATTGGTACCGACGGACAGGCAAAGATGAGCAAGAGCTTGGATAATTGTATTCTGCTTTCGGACGACGCGGAGACGGTTGAGAAACGGGTCCGGGGGATGTACACGGATCCGAACAGGGTCAGAGCGGATATTCCGGGAAAGGTCGAAGGCAACCCCGTTTTCGTGTATCACGACGCATTCAACACGGACAAGGGAGAAGTTGAAGACCTGAAGTCCAGATATCGGGAAGGCAAAGTAGGGGATGTGGAAGTCAAAGGGAAGCTGACCGAGGCATTGAACCGATTTCTGGATCCCATCAGGGAGCGGCGTGCCCAGGTTGAGGAAGACAAGGGCTTTGCGGAAGAAGTGATTTACGAGGGTACCCTGCGTGCACGTGAGGTAGCGGAGGAGACGCTAGGGGAAATGAAGAAGGCAATGGGATTTACGGGTATATGGAACCGGATTTCGCGCCGCGCCAGAGACAGGCAGAAAACCCGGGAGTAACAACGAGGGCTCAGTAATGGGTTCGATCAACATACGAAGCATGAGATCTGAAACGATGGCATGGTGGGTTTGGGCAAAGGGAGAAGTCTGGCTTCCACCTGGACATCGTTGGCGTTTTTTCGGCCGCTGATCGCCCAAGGGTGATCAGCGGTTTTTTTTGTGCTTTTCCTACCCCAATACTATGGAGATGACAAAATGAAACAACCCGTTGCACTTACCGGAATACGGCCGTCGGCCGGTTTGACACGATACGATGCCCACGCACCACTGGGAAAATTGATCACGCTTCAAAAAGATCACATGTGTCTACTGATGATTGCAGACTATCACGCGCTCAAGACCGATGGCAGTGTTGGGCAGAATATCCAAAACCACGTGAGGCGTATCGTTCTGAATGCTCTGGCCGCAGGTTTCGATGTAGACAGAGGAATCTGCTTCTTACAGTCCCAGGTTCCACAACTTTCGGAATTCGCCTCGATACTTGGAAACCTGGTCACGGTGGATCAATTGAAGCGTCCGGACGAAACAGGGATGGAGACATATGGCTTCCTTGGCCATTCTCTTTTTCAGGTCGCAGATATTCTGATGTTCAGGCCAGCTTGCATTTCAATTGGGAAGAATCAGAAGGCCCGGATGCAGCTTGCCCGAAACCTGGCCGCGAATTTCAACGAGAGGTTCGGAGGTATTCTCAGGGCGCCGGATCCGGTGTATACTGAAAGATCGGCTAAAGATGGAGGTTTCATTTCAGAGGAAGAGTACGAGTCAAGGCGTTCTGATCTTCAGAGGAAAAAAGACCTGGTACGCGACATTTTGCATCTGGGATGTTCTGAGGCGAGGATTCGAGGACAGCGGACCCTTGATACGGTTAAGGAGGCTATAGGATTCGACTACGGCGAATTGCTTGGATAACCGGATGATGAAACGGGTTATTGGTTTGATAAACCCAACTGGTCGAAGAGTTTTTCCCATCGAGGAGGGTGACTCTCATGCGTATTTAGGGGTTGAAATCCTGCTGTGAGGTAACTCTTGATTGCAGGTATTCGCCAGTCGTCACTGAGCAGGTGTGCTTTTTCAAAGCCGAGTTCCCTGAGGCGGTGAAGTACCGCTGTGTTGACGAGATGACCCAACCGCTTGCCTCGATGATTCTGGAGGGCTGCAACCATGTGGACTTCTCCAATCACGTTTTCATCGGCAAGTCTTGTCCAGGCACAAGCGCTCGCCACAGGTGCTTCCTCGAATGTGGCGAAGAAGAGGCTTTCAGGTTTGAACCGCGGATCTCCAGTGAGTTTTTCGTGGCACTTGGCGGGCGTCCAGTCCTTTCCCACATTGCCTTCCATGATTCTACACCAGGCTTCCTCGTCGCCAGGGCGATGTGTACGAAGCCCGTATCCGTGCGGAATATCGATCTCGGGAAGGTCCTCCAGGTTATGCCTCATCATTTCTAGTTGTGGGACCGTATCAACCGGCTTGCGAAACAATCGCGAAAAGAATCCCTTATTCATTTCGTGCTCCACCTGTCGATGGGTCGATGTAACAGATTATGCGACACAAATGAAATCCCTTGTTTCCTTCATTCCCATACCTGCTAGATGATTCCGGATCAGTTGGCGCGCACCCCGAGAAGGCACAGCGGCAAGAACCATGGGCTGTTCAGCCGTCTTCCAGATCGACTCGAGTTGGTCAGGTGATATGATCGGCGCGCCTCTCCGAGTATTTCCGATCTTCCGCGGATCGATGTCCACAAAAGCGGTAAGAGACATTCCTTCGCGCTGGAGATGCTTCGAGATGCGTCTTCCGATTTGCCCAGACCCCCAGATGATGATTGTGTTCGTGTCACTCAAGGGCCCAAGTTTTAGATATCTGGCCTTCGCCCGGAGGAAATTCTCCACGGAATAGCGGGCGTCCTTTCTGGTCAGCCTGCCATCTCCCTCGCGCCAGGACAGGAGGATTCTGGGGATTTTAGCGAATTTTTTACCGGCCAGGTGTAATCTCAGCCAGAGGTCATAGTCCTCAGCCCAGCCATTGTCAGCATAGCCACCCATGGCTTCCAGATCGGATCTTCGCATACATACTGTTGGATGTACCAGGGGACTCTCGATAAAGATTTCGCGTCCGATATCCTCCGGCAGAAGCAGGGAATTGATCCATTGCTCATAGATCCGGAATCCTTCGCCGACTTTTGAGATCGGAAAACATCTGATCTGAGTGCCTACAGCAGATATGTGGGGGTGTTCGCTCAGGAATTTGTGCTGTATCCTCAACCGATCAGGGTGGCAGAGGTCGTCCGCATCCATTCTGGCGATAAGGCGACCGGAACACGCTCCCAGCCCAATATTCAAAGCGGGGATCAGGCCTTGCCTCTCGCCGATTATGGGGCGAACCCTCGGGTCCTTCGCCGCAAAGGCTTTCAGAATGTTGGGAGAAGCGTCATCGGACCCGTCGTCTACAGCGATGACTTCGAAGTTTCCGAAGGATTGGCACAATACGCTTTGAAGTGCTTGTCCGAGTGTTTCACCGGCATTCCGAATGGGAACGAGAACCGATACCTCAGGGTTCAATTCAAGACTCGCTGGTCGAATTATTGTCTAGATGCGGGTTATTTTTACCAAGTTTCATTTCAAATTAGGCGGCTTTCAGAGGGTCTGTCAAGGGAATAGGTGGCACCTCCACAAAGGGCTTTTTGACCCGGTGAAATGGCTTGACATTTATTTTGGCATACCATATAATAATCTTCCTTGAGCGAAGCTAATTATTTGATGCTTTAATTGTGAGTTCTCATTCTGATTTTTCGTATTTGGGTAATGGGACATATGGGGTTGTTTTAATTGCAGGTTAATTCCTGCTCGTGGCCAGAGGGGAGGGTTACCCAAACCAATGCTGATCGACTATCTTCCGATTGTATTTCTGTTGGTTGCAGCAGGCGCATTTGCTGGCGTGACCCTGGGGGCAACCCACCTGTTTGGACCTCGGAAGCCAAACCCTGTAAAGCTGTCTCCCTACGAATCGGGGGTTCCTCCGATAGGTGATGCACGACTAAGATTTTCAGTGAAATTTTATCTTGTAGCAATGCTGTTCATCATTTTCGATATAGAAGTTGTGTTTCTTTACCCCTGGGCCGTGGTTTTCAAGGAGTTGCTCGCCCAGGGGACTTTTATTTTTACAGAAATGGTTGTGTTTCTTGGTGTACTGCTGATGGGCTTCCTTTATGTCTGGCGGAAAGGAGGTCTTGAATGGGACTAGAATCCAGTCTTGGCGATAATGCCATTACGACGACGCTGGACCGAATGATAAACTGGGCTCGTAAATCGTCTCTCTGGCC
>CAVOEZ010000418.1:0-4666 GCA_963694355.1 Latescibacteria bacterium UBA2968
TCTCAAGAAAGGCGTTCCAGGCGGGCCGGTGACGGACCAGCTGAACAGATTCACTGTATTGCCGGATCTTTATGAGCGCCACGCGAGTGATGCTGCCGTCACATTGAACCCGTTTCTCTGGACTTCGGACCTGGTCTACGATGCTGAGAAAGGGTCGGCCCGGTGGAGTGTTCTGAATGATCTGATCGGTGTCCTGGTGATCGATTCTCACGAACAGCTGCAAAGCGCCTGGAAACGGGTGTTCGAGAATGGAGTCACAAGCGCGCAGATTTCCCATCTTTCCAGCATGCCAGTTTCAGAAAAGGAGTGTTTGCAGCTTGCGGCCAGGTGGCGGGATGCTGAGCTGCGAAGTCGTACCATTGCTGCCTGGACAGATTTCGCAAGGCGCAAGTATGGTGAAAGAACTAGAAGTGGTTTCTCACAAGTTGTAGACTGGATAACGGTGTGCTTTCCAATGGCCATGGGTTGCGCGATGGTGCTCTACCTCTGGCGCGCAAAAGGGAGATAAAAGGAGCAGGAATGATTCGAATTTTCTCGTATTCTCGGGAATCAGAACGCATGGAGACCCCAGGAATCGCGGATTTGCCGCGTCACCTGTCTGATCGGGGCAGAATGATCTGGGCTGACCTCGAGGATCCTACCGATGAAGAAACCGGCGTGTTGGGCGGCATGTTCGGATTCCACGTGCTGGCGGTGGAGGATTGTATGCAGCCGGGGCTGTTGCCAAAATTTAATCTGTTCGATGGATATATGTTCAATATCACGCACGCCACCGAAGATGTGAACCCTGAGACCTTCGCGACGACCGAGGTGGATATATTCGTGGGCGAGAACTTCCTGGTCACCTATCACCAGGCACACGTTAAGGGCATATTCAATTCACGAGGGCAGGTTGCGAAGAATCCGGGTTCCCTGCTCAGGTCTCCGGACTGGCTGCTTTACGGCATACTCAATGCAATGGGTCACAACTATGAACCGGGCGTCCAGAGGCTGAACGAACGGGTCGAATCACTGGAGAGTTCCTTTCTGAGCCTCCCCGGCGAAGACCAGCTCGGTACCCTGCTCCGGTTAAGAGGTGAGGCCTATCATCTTCACCGTGTGGCGGATCTCCAGCAACAACACTTGTCCCGCATCGGACGCGGGGACTTGCCGTGGATCACGCAGGAGAATCTGGTGTATTTCAGGGATCTCTATGACAATATGGCTCGCATTTCTCATATGGCGGACCACCTGAGGGAACGTCTGTCCGGGATGATGGAAACTTACCACGCGCTCGTATCCAGAAGGGTACTTGGCGCCACTAAAACCCTCGCCGTGGTGGGAACTCTGGTCTTGCCATCAATTCTGCTCGCAGGTTTTTACAGATTGATTTTCAAAGTGACACCGGAACTGGAATGGGAGGGCGGACATCTAACGGTTTTGGCCGTTATTGCAGCGTATCTGGTTCTGGCAGTCGCATTTTTAAAAAAGAAACGCTGGTTCTGATAATTACAGGGGCCGGTAAACCCCCAAGATTGGGTTCGGTATGGTAAGTGTGAGGCTGGAGAATATCACCAAGCGGTTCGACAATGTTCTGGCAGTTGACCGCGTGAGTCTGGACATCCAGAAAGGTGAATTTTTCTTTCTGCTGGGCCCATCAGGTTGCGGCAAGACCACGCTGCTGCGTCTTATTGCCGGGTTCTATCAGCCTCAAAGCGGTCGGATTCTTTTCGATGATCGAGATGTGACCGATGTTCCCCCGAATGAGCGCAACACCGGTATGGTATTTCAGAACTATGCACTCTGGCCGCACATGTCGGTTCGGCAAAATGTAGAATACGGTCTGAACATGCGTAAAGTAGCTGCAGACGAAAAGACCACCAGGGTGAACCGTGCGCTGGAGATGGTGCAGATGGAATCTTATGCGCAACGATCACCTAATCAACTGTCTGGCGGGCAACAGCAGCGTGTGGCGCTTGCACGGGCACTGGTGGTCGAGCCGGATGTTGTGCTTCTTGACGAACCTCTTTCAAATCTGGATGCCAGGCTTCGACTTGAGATGCGAGAACAGATTCAGAGTCTTCACGAGGAGATCGGGATCACGATGATTTACGTGACCCATGATCAAAAAGAAGCGCTTGCGATGGCCAACCGAATGGCTGTGATGCGATCCGGGGAGGTGATACAGACCGGCGCCCCCAGAGATCTTTACAATCATCCCTCCAGCCGATTTGTGGCGGATTTCATTGGCGAGATCAACTTGATTTCCGGTGAAGTGATCGATGTCGGGGACCTCATTCGGGTGGAAACTCCTCTCGGGAATCTACAGGGCAAGTCAGGATACGACGAAATTCAGAAAGGGGATCACGTTCATTGTGCCATCCGTCCGGAGGCCCTGGAATTTCTCGAAGGGGAACCCGGCGATGGTGAAAATGTGGTCTCCGGTCAGGTCCGACATGTGATTTACCTCGGAGAACTGGAGCAGTACGTGGTGGACCTTGTCGATGGGACGCAGGTGAAGCTGGTCGAGTACAATCCGTTTCATCAGAAGGCCAATCCCGGCGATGGTGTCAGAATCAGATTCAGCACAAGCAGTGTGATGGTGTTGTCCGATCGGGACGAGAACTGAGAATACAGGCAGGGAATGCCCAATGCAGGACTTATTGAATCTGAGCGAGAGATATAACAGATCCAAATTCGCGACCCTTTGTGTGGCGAATTTTCTGTTGTGTGCTATTGCGGGGCTCATATACAATCTCACCGGCGAGAGCAAGGCAGTCCCATATCTGGTGCTGCCAATTTCGGCTGCGCTGCTTTGTATTTTCAGTGTCAAGCGGCTCCACGATCTCTCGAGATCTGGGTGGTTCGCGCTGCTGAATTTCGTGCCGGTAGTAAATCTTGTATTCCTTCTTTATCTGCTTGGATTCAGGGGAACCGAAGGCGCCAACAGGTTCGGTCGAGACCCGGTTACCCTTGAGAATGACTACTGGCCGATGCTGATCGTCCTGTTTGAACTGGCCGTATTGTTTCTCTTCTATCCGTTGTCATACGTTTTTGTCAAGGCACTGATCATCGAAGGCAGTTTTTCACTTGTCTTCTTTGAGATCATGATCACCAATCCTGTCTATGTTGAAATGATTCTGAACAGTTTCAAGCTAGGTGTCATCACTACCATTGCAACCACGATTTTGAGCCTTCCTATCGCTTTCCTGATGGTTCGGTACGAATTCAAAGGCAAGAGTATCCTCAACGGCCTGATCCTTGTACCTATGGTGTTGCCTCCCTTCGTTGGTGCGATCGGGATGAAGCAGATGTTCGCAAGATTCGGGTCGATCAATCTGTTTCTGATGGATATCGGGATCCTGGAGCAGCCCATCGACTGGTTCGGTGGAGGTGGGCTGCTTGGCGTGGTAATTCTTGAAGTGCTGCACCTTTATCCCATCATGTATCTGAATGTTGCCGCGGCGCTGTCGAACGTAGATCCCAGCCTCGAGGAGGCGGCAAGAAATCTTGGAAGCAAGGGTCTCAAGCTTTTCAGAACGATCACTTTTCCATTGATGCTTCCCGGATATTTTGCGGGCGCGATTATTGTCTTTATCTGGGCGTTCACCGATCTTGGGACGCCCTTGATATTCAACTACAGGAAGGTCGTTGCAGTAGAAATTTTCAATTCCATTTCCGATATCAACGAAAATCCAATGGCGTATGCGCTGGTCGTGATGATCCTGCTCCTTACGGCATTCTTTTTCTACCTGTCCAAGGCGCTTCTCGGGAACAGACGATACGAGATGATTGCTCGTGGTCACGTGGGTTCCGCGATCAGACCGGCATCAGGACGTGTTACATTCCTTATTTATACCCTGATGCTGTCTCTCACGGCCCTGGCGATTTTGCCTCACATCAGTGTTTTTCTGACATCCATTTCCGAACGATGGTTCATGACAGTTTTGCCGCAGGAGATCACAGGCAAGTACTACGGGCAGATTTTTGAGCGGACGCTGGCAGCCTCAAGTATCAAGATGAGTCTGATGCTCAGTGTCCTCAGTACTGGCGCTGATGTGGTCGTGGGAATCGCCATCGCCTATCTGCTTGCGCGAACAAAAATTCCCTACAAGGGTGTTGTAGATGCGGTTGCCATGCTTCCGCTTGCCCTTCCAGGACTCGTGCTCGCATACGGGTATCTGACAGGGTTTTCGGGTACATTTCTGGATGTGCGTCAGAACTCCCCGGTGCCCTTGCTGGTTATCGCCTATGCAGTCAGGCGTTTGCCCTATATGGTCCGGGCGGCCTATGCAGGCTTCCAGCAGACCAGCGTAACTCTGGAGGAGGCGGCACAGAATCTTGGAGCGTCACGCATGCGTACCATGCTGCAGATCACTTTTCCATTGATCCTGGCGAATCTTGTCGCCGGTGGTATTCTCTGTTTCGCGTTTGCTATGCTGGAGGTGAGCGACAGTCTCATTCTGGCCCTCAAAGATGAATACTACCCGATTACGAAGGCGATCTGGGCCCTGATGGGTCGGATTTCGGATGGTCCTTACATTGCCAGCGCAATGGGTATGCTTGGCATGCTGATGTTGATGGCCAGCCTTTTCCTGGCAGGACGATTCCTGGGCAGGAGAATGGGCGAACTGTTCAGGGCGTAATTGGCGGGAACCGAATTCCGGAAAAGAGGTGGCTGGATGTT
>CAVOEZ010000419.1:0-4665 GCA_963694355.1 Latescibacteria bacterium UBA2968
CGATGGCGTGCGCGCTCTAATGAAAGAACGCGGAATCGACGCACTGTTCGTTAGTGGCGAGGAGAATTTTCAGTATCTGGCAGGAGCATCGGCGAGCGTGGCTCTGCACTATTCCCTGACGCGTCCATCGGTCATCGTTCTGCCGGTCGAAGGGGATCCAGTGGTGATCACCCAGGGGCGGGACAATCTCGAACTGGGGTCTTATGTTTCGGACATCAGGGATTATCGTGGACTCTTTTCCTTTCCAGTGGATCTGGCGATCGACGTGATTCGAGAATTCAAATGCGAACGGGTCGGAGTGGAGTTGGGTCAGGAACAGCGCATGGGTATGCCGGTTGGGGCGTATCTCGAGATCGTAGATCGGTTTCGGGATGTGGCATTCGTAGATGCGGCTGATGTCTTGATCGGGATGCGGATGGTGAAGTCGAAGGAAGAGATCCTGTTGATGAAGTCTGCGGCGGATATTACCGGAAGGGCGCGGCAGAAATTGTTCGATCTTGTTCGACCAGGGATGACCGAACGGGATGTAGCACGGATGATGCGGCAGTTGATTCTTGAAGCAGGCGGCGATCGTGCAGCCTTCGTAGTGCTGCAGTGCGACCAGCCTGGCGGGAAGGGCCAGTTCAAGTATGAACGGGAACTCGAGCGAGGGCGTGTCCTGGCCGTGGATAGCGGGGCTTATGTTGGCATGTATGCCATCGATTACCCGAGGATGGCTACCCTTGGCAAGGCAACAAAGGTTCAGGTGGAGACACACGAGGCGGTGCTACGGGTGAGTCGGAAGATGGGCGAGGCGCTGACGCCGGGGATCGCGTGTTCTGAGATTTTCAGGGTTGGCGCAGAGGCGATCGAAGAAGAGCGAGATCGGGAATCCGGTTTGGTGTCATTTGGTCCGGCGAGAATGGGGCACGGTCAGGGGATGTTGATTACCGAACCACCGAGTATAGCGCCCGATGACGCGACAGTTCTGAAACCCGGGATGGTGGTGAGCACCGAACCGGGTGTGAGATGTGGTGATGTGCAGTTCTTGTGGGAAGATGTTCATGTGATTACCGATACGGGCGCTGAGAAGATTACGCTTGAGACGGATAAGTTGAGACAACTTGCGTTCTGAATCGGCGGAACGAATCCATTAGTATTTTTACAATAATGCCTGAAAGAACTTTGCTATCCGCGTTCAGCGTGGGTAGGAAGCAATGAAGGAGATCGAGCATGTCATTCTCCAGCAAAGGATTGACACACCGGCCCACAGTGACCGGTACGCGAGGGATGGTGACCTCCGCACACCCCCTGGCGTCACTGGCAGGAGCACGCATGTTTCTGGATGGCGGGAATGCGATCGATGCGGCCGTGGCGACCGCTGCGGCGCTCAATGTGGTGGAGCCGTATATGTCCGGTCTGGGTGGGGATGGCTATATGCATGTGTATAGTGCGCGTGACAGCGAACACGGGATTGTGGATTATATGGGTCGATCCCCTGCCGCAACGGAGTTGTCGCTCTACGATGAAGTGGAGAAGCGCGATCGAGGTCCGCTATGCAGTTTGGTTCCCGGAGCTTGCGGCGGATGGCTTGCCGCACTGGAGCGGTACGGGTCGATGGATGCAAGCCTGGTGTTTGCGCCGGCAATCGAATATGCCGAGGACGGGTTTGCGGTGACCGTAAAGAATTCAGAGTTTATCGGTTCCGGTGTAACAGATCTAGTGAAGTATTCACCTTCGGATGGTCAATACTTGCACGAGGGTCGCGGACCTCGACCGGGAGAGGTGATCACGCAGATCGATCTGGGAAGGACGCTCAGGGTGATTGCCGAAGGGGGCGCTGACGTTTTCTATCGTGGTGATATTGGCGCGCGAATCGTCAAACACATGGAGGCGGTCGGCGGGTTGATTACTGAGGCGGATCTGGCAGCGTTCGCCGTGGAGTTTCAGGAGCCCATCTGTTCGACCTATCGAGGGTACCGGATATTTGCACCCGCGCCCCCGTGTCAGTCTGTTCAGTATATGGAGATGCTGAATATCCTGGAGGGGTTTGATCTGAGCGCACTGGGGCACAATCGGGTGGAGACCCTGCACCTGTTGATCGAGGCGGCAAAGCTGGCGACAGCTGACCGGATCGCATACACTGGCGGTGAAACACCGCCCACGAGTGGATTGCTTTCAAAAGCCTACGCAGAGTCGCAGAGGGAAAGAATTGATTCTCACGCGGCCTATGCGGGTGGCGAGGCCTTTACCGGTACTCGTGACGCGCTTGCTCCAGGGGATCCAACGGGGTGGATGAAGTCCGAGTGTACGACGCATTTCAATACAGCAGATGCAGAGGGGAATACTGTGTCGGCGACTCAGAGTTTGGGGAGCGGATTCGGGGCTGCTGTTGTGGTGCCAGGTACGGGAATTGCGCTGAATAATCTGATGCGGTGGTTCGACTATGATCCGGCAAGCAGCAACGTGATCGGACCGGGAAAGAAGATGGAACTGTGTATGTCGCCCTCTCAGGTTTGGGACGATTCCGGACCTCGACTACTTGTGGGTACGCCCGGCAGTTACGGGATTCTTCAGACGACGCCCCAGATGATCATGAATGTGCTGGATCACGGGATGAACGTTCAGGCGGCAATCGAGGCGCCCAGATTGAAGACGTTCTCGGGGTATCAGGTAGATGTCGAGACCCGGATCTCCGAAGACGTCCTGGGGGAGCTGGAGAAGATGGGGCACGTGTTCAATCGGTTGGGTGATTGGTCACCAGGTGTTGGAGGTGGACAGGGTATCGAGATCGATCGTGAGAACGGCTCGTTTATGGGCGGTGCCGATCCGCGAAGGGATGGAATTGCTATCGGGGTGTAGCGGTTCAGACGCACCCCTCGGACATTGGGAGACAGAATGGATTTGGGCGCGAAAGTGAAGGAGTTGAAGGGACTGATCGAGGACCACCGGTCATTCAGGCGCGATTGTCTGAATCTGATCGCTTCGGAGAATACACCGAGCCCATTCGTAGAGGGATTCATGGCAGAGGACCTGAACCGGAGATACGCCTACTATCTGGGTCTGGATCCGAGAGAGCAGTCCTATCAGGGCAGTGGTTTTGTGGCGGAGATGGAGGCACTGGCTAAGGATATGGCACGCGAACTCTTTGGTGCAAAATTCGTGGAGCTGAGGGCATTGTCAGGGAATATTGCTGGAATTATTTCGATGTTCGCGCTCGGTAGCCCCGGAGACACGGTACTCGAGGTGCAGAACGCACATCAGTATGCTAAGAAGATGGCCGTGTCGGGTCTGAAGGTGAGTCTGAATCCAATTCCTGTTCCCTGGGATGGGTCACGATACAATGTGGATCTGGATGCGACGGTCACTTTGATCGAGAAGCATCTCCCGAAACTGGTGGTGCTCGGTTCTGCGATGTTCCTGTTTCCCCAGCCGGTACGGGAGATCAAGGAGGCGATGGAGCGGTATTGTCCGGGATCCATCCTTATTTACGATGCGGCACATGTGATGGGTCTTATCGCGGGAGGACGATTCCAGTCGCCTCTCGAGGAGGGTGCGGATGTGGTGATCACTAGCACGCACAAGACTCTGGCTGGACCACAGGGCGGGATGATTCTGACAAATGATCGATCGATCGCTGAAAAGATCGCCGAGGCGACATCACCGCTGATGATCGCGAATTACCATCTTGCGAGATTGCCTGCCCTGGCTGCGACGTTCATGGAGTGGCTGACGTGCGGCAGCGCGTATGCCGATGCGATCATAGCGAACGCAAAGGCTTTGGGAAAGGCGCTGAAAGAACGTGGTGTACCTTGCGTGGGTCAGGATCTGGATTTTACGGAATCGCACACGATCCTGCCTGTGGTTGATGCTTTTGGTGAGGGGCAGGAGATGGCCGATCGGCTCGAAGCGTGCCATATGATTGTCGGAGCGACCGATATACCCGAAGAGGTGGGCAATCACGGTTTGCGTGTGGGCGTGCAGGAGGTGACTCGCTATGGCATGGTGGAGGCAGACGCGGGCGAACTGGCGGCGTGTCTGGTGGATGGATTGGCTGGGAAGACAGGGGCAAGAGAACGCGCGATCGCCCTGGCGGATCGGTTCAGGCAGGTGAAGTTTACTGTGGATGAGTCTTCCCTGTAATTCTGGAAAAACGGACGGCGGACGACAGACCTCAAAGGCAGAGGCAAACACCAAAGCAATACCAGTCCAGGGTTATTTCCAAGCGAGGTTCGGGGTCTGGGGGATGGAATCGTCGTCCGCTTTTCCCCGGTTTCATGGTATGGCTTCAGCAGCTACTGGGAGTGCAGATCCTCGTGATAGACTGTTCCGGAGACGTGCAGGATGGGATTCTCCTGGAGGGATATGGTTTTGGCCTGTGCCATTGCACGACCCTTTGCATTATAGAGTACTTTAACGGTGGGTCTGAGCGGATAGGTTTCGTCCATTTCCACAACTTCTGCGATGCTCCCTGAATTGAGTCTGACGAGACTCCCCACCGGGAAGGCAGAGAGTTTGTGCAAGAGCGCGCGAAGTAGTGCAGGGTGAAATTTCTGTTTGTGATTCTGAGTGATTTCTTTGACTGCATCGAACGGGAGCAAGCCCCGTCTTTCCGGGCGGGATCTCGTGAAGCCGTCGTATGTGTCTGCCACGCCTATGATTTTGGCATATTCGTGAATCTGGTCT
>CAVOEZ010000420.1:0-4661 GCA_963694355.1 Latescibacteria bacterium UBA2968
CCACAGCACTTCGGAATTTCAACTTCACTTACTCCTTAAAGACAAGGCATCTGAATCCCACATCCGAACGTTTGGTATCGGGGGTTGCCCAGACAGCACCCGTACATTTGGCACGATCGGCCCCATCATACCACGCCCCGCCATACAAAGGACGCAGCTCCTGTTCCGCGTCATACCATCCATCGACCCATTCCCAGACATTTCCAACCATGTCCTTTAAACCATACGCATTGACAGCTCCGCCTCCTGCGGTGCCAGCTCCTGCGTACCATTCAAGCCCGGTGCGACCCAGGGTGGGATCATAGCGCGTTCCGTACGAAAAAATCATCCCTTTGGTCCCAAGGCAAGCAGCCACCCATTCCTCTGCGGGTGGCAGCTGCTTGCCCAAAGAATTGCAATAGGCCTTTGCTTGTTCGAAGCCGATGCCCGTGGCGGGAAAATCGGCCTCAGCCGATAACTCATCGGGCGTGTAGGAAGGATCGAATGCCTTGAATTCGGCAACGGAGACCTGTCTGGGATCCAGATAGAATTTTCTGTACGCCGAGGTCTCCACAGAAACCATGCCTTCGACTGTTCTGGCGAACGCCTCGGCCCTTCTGGCTGCCTTCTCCGCTTTGACCTTGCGTGCGGCGGCCTCTTCTCCAAGTGCTTTTTCGGCCCTTGCATTGAGTTTCGCCCTTCTGGCGGCTTCGGCTTTGTCACGCACACGCTGTCGTTTTGCTTCTTCACGAACTGATGCGGCCTTTATCTTTCGAAGTTTCTCGGCCTCGGCCCTGGCCAACCGTGACAGGTCTTCCTTCCCCACCGATCGTGCACACCTGAATCCATAATTGACTGCTCTCATGGTGGGATCTGACCTTCTCCGAGATGTACAGCGTGTATGCTTTGGGCCGTCTGTCCACGAGCCGCCGTGCACATATCGTTTTTCACCTTCGCTTTCACCATTGTCGGCCCATTCCCAAACATTTCCTGTAAGGTCGTAAATATTATGGCTGTTCTTTTCATAAGACCCTACTGCCTTGGGACCATCTGTCCAGACTCTTCGCCCAACTCTGGCCTCGTTCGGATCGTAGCTATTTCCGTATGAGAAGGCCAGACCTTCCAATGTGCTGCACGCCAAAGTCCATTCCGCCGATGTTGGCAGACGCTTGCCTTGAGCTTTACAGTATGCGTGCGCCTTATCGAACGAAATAGCGGTTGCCGGCATGGTGGAGTCCTTGAAATACTCGTAGGCCGGCGCATACTCGGGATCGAACGCCTGTATCTGGGCCACTGTCACCTCACGCTGGTCCAGATAGAACCTGTTCTCGCCGGAACCGACCAGTCCCATACCACCTGTTACTTCGCCGGCCGCGACACGCCCACAACCTGAGACTACCAGGATCAGACACACCACCCATTTGCCCCACTCGCTCACGTCAAAATTCCCCCAGGAGAGAGTTGAGTTCATCATCTTTTCCGATAATAATGCTGATGTCCCATTCGTATGTGCCATTTGCGGGAACAATGCCGCAAGTTTGCAGGCCCTTGGCCACATCCAACCGATCCCCTTGCGATGTGGTGGGCTCCAGGGCGACGTGGTGCAGATTGTGCCATCCACCCTCATTCACCCACATACCCAGAAAGGGAAATCTCTTGGCAGGGAACAGAAAGCCAACGAATTCTCCATTGGGATACAACAACGCGCAGCGGCCCTGGTCGAGACGAGTCGAGAAAAGCTTCTCGGCCTCCTTGTTACGGCTGGATCGAACAACACTTCTGTTGTAAGATTTGTCCAGGGTAACATCGGTCACGTCCGGCCACGTATGTGGCGTCATGGGCGGCCCAAGACGGTCGTCGGTACTCATATACGATACCAGATCTGTGCCCTGTGGAATCAGGATCTTTGTGCGAGCCTCTGCCTTAAACAACGGATGGAAGGCATAGATGAAAGGCATGTCATAGGGACTCTCGTTCGTCACCGTATAGGACAGTCTGATAAATGGTGACCCACCGCGGGCGAGGGTTTCGAAACTGATCTGTCGCTCGAACACGTAGGGAAATCTGACACCACGAACCCACATGCGCAAACGGTTCTGCTTGATTTCATGTTCCCAGGGCAATGTCCAGACTTCGCCGTGGTCCGGGACCTGGGTACCTTCCCAAGGGAACATGGGGTACGGGCACGACTCTATTGTCGGAAAGCATTCGTCTGCGCCGTCACGCTCGTAGTTTTCGAAGGTATCTCCGTAGTTGCGGAGCTTGTAAGCGATATTCGTCCTCGATAGAAATTCCCGCTTCGTCTTCTTGTTCAACAGCGAAACGATCTTTCCTCCCAACTGGGGTGCAACAGTCAGGGAAAAGCGGTCCGTTTCGAGCTTGAGTCCCTTAATATCTGGTGCCAGTTCCACCTCTTTTGATTTAAACTTGTCCATATTGGTCTATCCTTTCGTCGTTGTGGCTTGGCTGATGATGGTCCAGACCACGCCTCTAAGGACGATCCGGTATCCGCTCGCGCACCATCTGGCCGCAATGCGCAATGCTCAACCTGTCGAAGTACTCGGTATCTTCATCCGTCGGTCTATATTTGACATCCTTAAGGAGTCTTGCCAGCACACTGTTCTTGTCGGCAACCTCTTCGGAAACAGGGATGTTCATTCGGTGCATTTCCATATCCAGTTTGATCTTGTTGCTCGTGGTCCATCCGCCCACATAGGTGATATCCAGAGATCCTGCCGCCGTACGGATCAAAGGGATCTGCTCTTTCCGTGTCTTCAGTTCCTTCCAGCTCGTGTGATAAATTGCAATGGTATATGAATTCGGGCTGCCATGTTCGTCGTAGCCACTGGCGTAAAGTGGCTCCTCCGTCACCATTTCTCCAAGCGCCGGGTGGAGCACCTCGGTGCCCAGACTGCTGCCCTCGACGCCGTAAATCAGACCTCCTGACTTCCGGTCATAAAGTGCCAGCCTGATCTTCAGCCGCATACCTTCAAAGGGTGCCGACCACCTGTATCCGTCCTTGTCGAAAATGGCGTGCTTTCTTCGAATGCTGTAATGAACCGCACAGACTGCGTCCACCTCCGGTGTATTCGAGATCACCTCTTCCAGCTTCAAACCATTCCAGGACGCTTTGTTGAGATTTCTTACATCATATCCGTGATCGGTGAATGCCGCGCGAAGCGCTTCGTAGAGCCGTAATTCATACCGATTCCTCATCCTGAAAGGGTCGTAATCCATTTCACGATGCTCGGTCAGCAACGCCCGGCCGCTGTAGCGAAACCCGGGATCGGGACTGCGATCGGATGCCACCAGAAGCAGGCCGATTTTTTTCACTCCGAATCTCTCAAAAGCCCCTGCTATGGATCCTGCGCCTTTCGCCAGCGCCTCCTTGTCCATTTTTGCGGCGTCCGCGGGCATCCACAAAATCACATGGAAAAATACCACTACGAGAAACAGCGAACACACTGTACTCAAGTAACGCATGGGATATACCGGCCAACCACACTGACTTTGGCAATTCATCAAGATCGCCTTCCCCCTCTTTTCGAAGGCCGGTTGCGACTTCCACGAGATCCTGGGCCGCGTCGGCCCCCTCCTGCTCCATTGCCAGAGGCCTCCACAGGTGCAGGATTCCCCCTCCAAAGAGGTTCGAACCGATTTGTGCCAAGGAGCTTGTGCAGGCCCTTGAGTTCCCGGTCTGCTACGAACGTCATCGCCACGCCTGCCCGTCCCATTCTTCCTGTCCGTCCTACACGATGGGTATAGGCTTCATCGGAATTCGGGAAATCATAATTGATGACGTGGCTAACGTGAGAAAAGTCAAGCCCTCGTCCCGCCACATCGGTAGCCACAAGGAACCGGATCCGCTTTTCTTTGAACCGGTTGAAAATGGATGTTCTATGCGATTGTTCCAGACCGCCGTGGATCACTTCTACAGAATCGAAATCCCGCTGCAGGTCTCGATGCAGCCGGCTGCCTCCAGCTCTGGAATTGCAGAAAACGATTGCCTGTTCTATGGGTTCTGCTTCCAGATAGCTTCGTAGCGCTTTTGTCCGACTGCTGTGGTCCACGTACTGGAAGTGATGGTCCAGCGACTGGGGCGCAGCCTGATCCTTGTTCAGCTGGATCTTTACGGGATCGATCAGATAGGACTCAGCCAGCTTTCTAAGCACCGTGGGCATTGTAGCTGAAAAAAGCAGCGTCTGGTGTTCATGGATCAAGCAGGAGAGAATGAAGTCCACATTTTCCACAAATCCCATCTTCAGCATTTCATCGGCTTCATCAAGCACCATCGTCTGGATGTACGACATGGGGAGCGAATTGTTCCAGAGATAATCTATCAGTCTTCCCGGTGTAGCTACCAGAATATGCACGCTGTCTTTCATTTTCGCCCTCTGGATGGACATATCGAATCCACCAAACATGGCGAAAGGAGCAACATCGGTATACTTTGCGATAGAGGCGATCTCCGCAACATACTGCTGGGCGAGCTCCCGGGTGGGCACCAGAATCAGTGCCTGGACCTCATTCAAGGTGGGGTCTACCCGCTCCACCAGCGGGATACCGCATGCCCCGGTCTTTCCTGATCCGGTCTCTGCTATGCCAACAAGATCGATATCATCGAGAATTGGCGGAATCGACTTTTCCTGGATCGGCGTCATATCATCATAACCCATCTCCTG
>CAVOEZ010000421.1:0-4651 GCA_963694355.1 Latescibacteria bacterium UBA2968
GTCGAACAGGCGCGCTATACTTCACAGTATTGACGCGCTGAAAAACCGGTACGGAATCGAGCGTATCGACACCTTGCTCATCACCCACTTTCACGATGATCACGTCAACGGCGTACCTGTGATACAGCGATTATTCGATACGGAAGTCTGGGCAGGAGAGAATTTCGCACCCATTCTGGAATCGCCACCCGTCTACGATCGTCCGTGTCTCTGGCACGAACCCATCCCTGTTGCCCGTCACCTCCCCCTCGGTGAAACCTTTTACTGGGAAGAAATTCCGATCACGCTTCATCCGATGGCCGGCCACACCCGATTCTCCACCCTCGTGTGTATGGAAATCGACGGGACCCGCGTTGCCCACACAGGAGACCAGATCTTCTTCCGCGATTCCGACAATCTTCCGTATGGTCCCAACTCCAGATACTTCACCAACCACGTCTACAAGAATGGCCTCGACATTGGATGTTACAAGGACAGTTACGAGCACCTGGAGCGATTTCGTCCGGAACTCATCCTGACGGGACACACCCCACCGTACCGGCCGGACGAGAGATGGTACGAGATGCTGCACCAGGGCGCTCAGGACTTCGACGACGTCCACCTCAGTCTGATGTCCCTGGAGGATGACGACATCCATTTTGGTGCAGAATCCCAGGGCGCCAAACTCAAGCCATACCAGGTGCTCTGTCCGGAGTGTGGACCTATTGAACTTGGCGGCTGGGTACTCAATCCATTTCCCTCGCGACAGAGGGCTCGTCTCCAGTTGATCGGTCCGGACGGCTGGGAGAGTAAACCCGTGGAAATCGAACTCGAATCCCGGGAGCAAAAGACCATTCACGTCACCATCTCGCCACCGCCGGACACCCGGTGTCGCCGGCAGCCGGTTGGCCTCGATCTATCCGTGGGCGACCGATCCTTCGGTCAGGTCTCCGAGGCTCTGATAACGATCGGCCACCCCCTCTTCTGAAAGTCTGAAACCCTATGTTGATCGACTCGCACATGCACGTGAACTACCACAATCTGGGCGCCGAAGCCCTGGTGGAAGAGATGGACACCTTCGGCATCGACAAATGCTGGCTGCTCACCTGGTATCTGCCGCCTGAACAGCACGTCCTCCGTTTCGCGAAAGGCTTCGACCCGTTGAATTTCAGGACTGACGGAACGCACGGCGGTTTGACCCTTCCCGAGATACTCCGCACTCACCGAATGTTTCCCGGCCGCTTTGTTCCCGGTTATTGTCCCTGCCCTTATGAGGGGAACGCGGCGGATCTGTTCGAAGCTGCCTGGCACTATTACGGCGTGCGTGTCTGTGGCGAATGGAGTTATCGTATGCTGCTCGATGACCCGCGCGCGCTCGAGCTTTTTCGCCGGGCAGGTTCACTCGGCGCACCGGTCGTCTTGCACCTGGATGTGCCCTACATCCCTGACAAGGATGGCGATCTCGTCTACAGGGAAACCTGGTATGGCGGCGGTGCAGATCCCCTGGAGCGAACCCTGAAGGCGTGTCCTGAAACCATCTTCATCGGTCACGCACCGGGATTCTGGCGATACATCAGCGGGGACGAGGCCACATCACATGAGTCCTATCCATCGGGACCGGTCACACCTAGTGGCCGGCTTCACAAACTGCTCGATGAATACCCGAATCTGTGGGCCGATCTCTCGGCAGGATCTGGACTGAATGCCATTCGAAGGGATCTGGAGCACGGCCGTGAATTTATCCTCAAGTACGCGGACAGAATATTGTACGGAAGGGACAGCGCCGGGAATGAACTGCAGGAGTTTCTTGGGACGCTGGATCTGTCTCAAGAAGTCATGGAGAAGATCAGATGGCGGAATGCGGCGAGGCTGGTTGCGGTCGGGGAGGATGTTGAAGGTTGAAAGTTGAAGGTTGCAGGTTAAAGGCAACCCCAAAGGCTTGGTGAGTGCCGGTTCTCGATACAAACCTGTGCTGCGCACAGGATCACTCGAACAAACGGGGGTGGGTGCTTTAGCTGTAAACCCGCGGGACATAACCGGGAGTGAGTGCTTTCAATAAAGGCGACAGATTCGGTGAGTGCCGGTTCTCGATACATCTTGTGCTTCGCACAAGACACTCGAACATTCGGGAGAGACCGAATTCAGGAGGATTGACTCCAAGTGAAGTCATCGGAGGGTTTTGAGGGTGATTGCTGTAAGGAGGAACAACGGCAGTCCTTCCACACGAAACATCACTGAACTACATAGTCAATAGTCAAAGTAATCAGGGAGGAGAAGGATGCCAGGTCAGCCTAATCTATTGTTCATCATGCCGGATCAGTTGCGTGCGGATTTTTTGAGTTGTTATGGTGCGAATTTCATCGACACGCCAAATATCGATCGGTTGGCGGCTGAGGGCGTGCGGTATGCGAATGCGTATACGCCTTCTCCAATATGTGTTCCTGCGCGGGCGCTCTTGCTGACCGGGCGGAACGCGATCAAGAATGGTGTCCTCACGAACAACCAGTATTTGAGACCTGATCTCAAGGCATGCGGCATCAGCACCTGGCCGGAAATCCTCTCCGAAGCAGGATACGACACATCCGCCATTGGGAAGATGCATTTCTATCCCTGGGACATCGACATGGGATTTCAGCACCGCGTGGTGGCAGAAGACAAGCGGTGGCTGCTCATTGATGACGACTATCAGAAACGGCTGAAATCGGAGGGATATCGAAAACTGCACGGAGACGAGCACGACGGGTATCAGGAGAACCGCGGGGCGATCGTCAACAAAATCCCCTGGGAGCTCTCCTGGGATCACTTCGTGGGTTCGGAGGCTGCCCGTCACCTGCGTGAGCGAGACAGTGAAAAGCCATTCGCGATGATGGTTGGATTTCCGGGTCCTCACTGTCCCTATGATCCATCCCCAGAATACCTGGAGCAATTCGACCCGAATGACATGCCTGATCCTGTGCCCCAGGTTGAGGGCAATGTGCCACACATCAGAAAACAGAATATAAATGGAAACAAGCAACCGTGGAACGGGGTCGACTACACCGAATTCACCCTTGAGCACAAGAAAAAGATCCGGGCACACTACGCGGCGCTTGTCAAACAGATCGATGATGAAGTCGGCGACATCCTCGCCGCGCTCGAAGAAAGTGGACAGCTCGACAATACGGTCATCATCTTCGCAAGCGACCACGGGGATCACCTGGGTGATCACGGCTTGATCGGCAAAGGGGACTATTACGAATCGAGCATCAAAGTGCCGCTCATCGTCCGTCCGGCAGGTGGACAGTCACCCGCTGTCCATAATCGCCCGGCGAGCATCGGGGACATCCCTGCCACCCTGCTTGCATTGGCCGGCTGTGAGATCCCCGCGTATATGGACGCGATTCCGCTCCCGGAACTGGGCATTCCAACCCAAGAGCGACCTATTCTCTTCGGATTTCTGGCAAGCGGGTGTATGGCATTCGATGGTGAGTGGAAACTGGTGAAATACGCATCCGGAGATGTGCTGCTCTTCAACCTTAAAGAAGACCCCCAGGAGCAGGAGAACTGTGCCGGGGAAGAGGAATGCCAGTCTATCTACCTGAGACTGGATGCCGCGCTTAGTGCGGAGATGCTCCGATCTATCAATGACGCACACAGCGACAAAGTCGTGGCCCACATCTCTCTCTATGACAACGAAGAATTTGGACAGGCAGGATGGGAGCGCACATATCCTGAGGTGTATCGGTAATCGGGAGCCTTCGGCTTCCTGTCCAGAATTGCACCCACGCTCACTACCTGCTCCGTCCCCCTTTTGACGTTGGTTCGCGAGTTGCACTCTGCTCCCGGAGCACAATAACCTTATCCATGATACATAGGAGTGAAAAGATTGGAGTGAAAAGATTCATCGACGAAGAAGCAGCCCCTGATGAATGTTCCGTGTCAGATGAGGATTTTTTCGACGCTCTGGATCTTGATTGACGGGACTTTTGGGCAGTTCCCCGGGTGGACGAACAGGACAATCTGGAACAAGCGACGGAGCACGGCGCGCCACCCCGAATTCTCTTGATGACTTGATGGTTGGCGAAGACTTCGGTTCTGTGGAGTAGTCAAGCTGGTTGCGGGAGATCTGGATGAAGAAGGAGGAGCCTGGCTGTCTCCCAACAGGCACCTGAAACACCAGACAACAGCGAGATGTCGAATGCATGAACAGCCAGGACATTGCTAAATGAAATTGAGCCTTACCCTGAACACCTGCGCGCTACCTATAGTACTCACTCGGAAAACGTTCACAATACCAGCTTAAATGATGTTGGTATTCTGAAGTACGCCTGTTTATAGTTCGTATACAATGAGTTAGCCGAAAGCACGCGCCAAAATCAAAACCGGCGGCCCTTCCTGGGCCGCCAAGAAAATCTGTGGTACATTTTCTTCTGTTTCTGCTACGCGTTGGATGTTTTCCACAAAGAATGGGCTATGCGGAATTTCTTTGACCCTTACTGAGATATTCCGAGGTTTTTCCGTATAGACAAGAGTTCTGTGGGTAGCAAACAAAAATCTTGCTTGACTCAGTAATTCAATAAGTTTATATTTTATAATATAAACTTTACAAAGGGGGTATTTTATGCAAGCAACAAGCAAAGATCTAAGATTTCATACAAAAGAAATTCTCGATGCCGCAATGCGAGGGGAAGAG
>CAVOEZ010000422.1:0-4651 GCA_963694355.1 Latescibacteria bacterium UBA2968
ATTTTCAGCCGAGTTCACGATGATAGAAAAAAGGCGGCCAAATGGTCCCTGTCAATAGCAAATCTTACGGATGGATGTATGGTCAATCAACCGAAGATCGAATTTCGGCTGACCCTTGGGGCGTAATAAGTTAGTAGTGCAAACGCATTGACAAATCGGCTGCAATTATGTATCATTCCCCCTCAGGCTCAGATGTTGTGCGAAATGTGGATATCTACCTTATAGCACCGTGGTTTACGGAAAGGATTGCCGCCGTTTATGAAGGTTCAGGTTACCGAATCAGACACCTGGAGAAGGACTCTCGAAGTGGAGGTCCCGGGTGAAGAAGTGGAGAAGCGTTTCGATACCGCTTACAAAAATTACAGCAAGACATTGAATTTGCCTGGTTTCAGAAAAGGTAAAATTCCGCTCAGCGTGGTGAGAAAGCGTTTTGGCAAGGCGATTCAGGGTGAAGTACTGCAGGAGGTCATGCAGGAATTCTATCGCGAGGCCAGCCGCTCTGAGGGTTTGAATCCGGTATCCGAGGCAACCATAGAGGAAGTCGAGTACGATGAGGGTAATCCGCTGACGTTCAAGGCGTCTGTGGATATTAAACCCGAGCTCAATGTTGAGGGATACAAGGGCATTAAAGCCACCAGGCCGATTTTTGAGGTGGAAGATTCGGACATCGAAGGGCACCTGGAATATCTGCAGGACCAGGGAGCTGCAGAAAAAACGGTGGACCGTGCGGCCGACCTGGGAGATGTGATTCTTGCCGATATACAGGAGATAGATGAAAAGGGCAACCCGATCGAGGGCAGGAAACAGGAGGATCGAACGTTTTTGATTGGTGGCAGGAATGCCACCAACCACGATCTCGACAACCAGCTCGTGGGCATAACCGCTGGAGAAGAGCGAAGGGTAGAGCTCAAGCATGAAGGTGCTGAGGAGCATGATCACGAGCATGAGGAAGGGCACGCACACGACCACGCAGCCGGTCAGGAGGTGCGGTTCCTGGTAAAGACAAAGGAAGTCAAGGAACGCGAGTTGCCCAATCTGGATGACGAATTTGCCAAAGATCTCGGGGATTTTGACTCGCTGGATGCCTTAAAGGACAAAATCCGGGAAGATTTTAAGACGAGGTCGGATGAGACCTCCAAGAAACGCCTGGAAGAGAATATTCTGGACGTCCTCATCGAGGCCAATGAATTTGAGCTTCCTGACAGTATGATCGAAAACTTCCTCAACAATCTTGTTGAGAACTATAAAAAAGAACACGAAGAGCATGATCATGCAATCGATGAGAATGCCATCCGTGAGGAGAGTCGGCCAGGGGCTATCAGAAACCTGAAGCGTTATTTGCTGCTGGAGTCCATAGCCAAACAGGAGGAGATCAGCGTGGAGGAGGAAGATGTCAACACGCACCTGGAAGGCCTTGGCAAACAGTACAATATCGAAGCTGCCCAGATGCGCCAGATCCTGAATCGCTCAGGCCAACTCGAGCGGATAGAGTCGGAACTTCTGGAGACGAAGTCCCTCAGTTTCTTGATCGACCAGGCTGATGTTGACGATGTGGTAGAAACCAGGGCTTAGGGACTTCTGGAACGAATTATCGAGATTCAAGTTCAATACATGTCACATCCTTTTGGAGCGTAAGAACATTATGGCACTGGTACCTATGGTGGTGGAGCAGACTGGACGCGGTGAACGGGCCTATGATATCTTTTCAAGGCTGTTGAAAGACAATATCATATTTATCGGATTTCCAATAAATGATACAATTGCTAATCTGGTCATTGCGCAGATGCTGTTTTGCAGTTCTGAAACGCCGGACAAGACCATAAGACTCTATATCAACTCGCCCGGCGGCAGCATAACGGCCGGGCTGGCGATTTATGATACCATGCAATATGTTCCAAATGAGGTGGAAACGGTTTGTGTCGGGCAGGCCTTCAGCATGGCAGCAATCCTGCTGGGAGGGGGAACCAAAGGGCAACGGAGAGCACTCCCAAATTCCAGAATTCTGATCCATCAGCCGATGGGCGGCGCAGGCGGTCAGGCCTCGGACGTAGAACGGCACGCGCAAGAGATTCTGCAATGGCGAGACAAGCTGACCGAAATTCTTGCCGAGCAGACAGGCCAGCCTCTTGAAAGAATCTCGAGAGACGCAGACCGTGATTTCTTCATGTCCGCAGAGGAAAGCAAGGAATATGGATTGATCGACGAGGTTTTGGTGCAGGCGAAGGAAGAGGAGTTGGAAATCGCAGACGACGAGTGATCCTGTTGCGTTAGCCGAATCAAGCTTAATTCACAGAGTGTGAGACCTATGAAGAGACGATCTTCCAGAACCGATTTGCGCTGTTCATTCTGCGGCAAGGGGAATGACCAGGTAGACAAGATCATTACCGGCCCCTCTGTCCATATCTGCAGTGATTGTGTTCGGCTCTGCAATGAGGTTCTGCTGGAGGACGCCAAGCAGAAACCCGTATCCTTCCAGAAGGATTTGCCCAAGCCGAAAGAGATCACGCGCCGCCTGGATGAATACGTGATCGGTCAGGAAATGGCCAAACGCACGCTCAGTGTTGCGGTTTATAATCATTACAAGCGTATCCGGTCAAAGGTTTCGACAGATGAGGTCGAAATCGAGAAGAGCAATATCCTCTTGATGGGACCTACAGGAACGGGCAAGACGCATTTGGCCAGGACGCTTGCCAGAATCCTTCAGGTCCCTTTCTCCATTGCCGATGCTACCATCCTGACTGAGGCGGGATATGTTGGCGAGGATGTGGAAAATATCCTTGTGCGGCTCCTGCAGGCTGCCGACTACGATGTGGCCCAGGCCGAGATGGGAATCCTTTATCTGGATGAGGTTGACAAGATATCCAGAAAATCCGCCAATCCATCCATCACACGGGATGTTTCAGGCGAAGGGGTGCAGCAGGCGTTGCTCAAGATCCTGGAGGGAACCACCGCCAGTATTCCCCCCAAAGGTGGCAGAAAACATCCCGAGCAGCCACTGGTACAGGTGGACACACGAAATATCCTTTTCATTTGCGGCGGCGCTTTTAATGGCCTGGACGAGATTATCAGCAACAGGATTGGCAAGAAGGTCATCGGATTCGGTTCCAGTGAGGATCCTGTTGAGAAACAGAATGTAGGAGAGCTGTTTGGGGAGGCTGAGCCGGAGGATTTGATCAAATACGGCCTGATCCCTGAACTTGTGGGACGCCTGCCCATATCCTGCGCCCTGGACAATCTGGACGAAGCGGCCCTGCTGCAGATTTTGACCGAACCAAAGGATGCCATTACCAAACAATACAAAAAGCTGTTCGAAATGGATGGCGTAGAACTGGAGTTCGAGGAAGCCGCGCTGCGTCAAGTAGTCAATTTGACGACCAAGAAAGGCACCGGGGCTCGTGGTTTGCGGGCCGTTCTCGAAAATGTGATGATCGACTTGATGTATGACATCCCATCGGATCCAGACACGAAGGAGGTTGTGGTTACCGAGGATGTGGTGCTGAAGCGGATCAAGCCCGAGCTGAAAGTTCAGAGCAAGAAAAGCGCTTAGCCGGGCAACACCCTCTGTATTTTCCCCAGAGCGTATGCACTGGGAACCGGGGTCGACTTAAGACGCCCCGGTTTTCGTTTGGCCAAAAAACAGCAGAATGCTGCGCCACAGGTGAGCAATTGGGATTGACAGTATGAAGATCCAGTCTACAGCCTTCGTCACCAGTGTCGGACGTCTGGATCAGATCCCCGAAACAGGTTTGCCGGAGATCGCGTTTGCCGGGCGCTCCAACGTTGGCAAATCCTCCCTGCTCAACCGGCTGCTGAATCGCAAGAGTCTGGCAAAGACAAGCAACACCCCCGGAAAAACCCGGACGTTGAATTATTACGATGTGAACGGCAGATTGCATCTCGTGGATCTCCCGGGATACGGATATGCCAAACGCAGGTTTTCCGAGCGAAAACAATGGGCCGAGCTAGTCAATGGGTTCCTGCAGGATCGCGAACCCCTGCGCGGAATCCTGCAGTTGTTCGATGCACGCCACGATCCCACGGCTCAGGATCTGGAAATGATCTCCTGGCTTTTACAGTTTGGAAAACCCTTCGTACTGATCGCCACGAAGACTGACAAGCTGTCCCCCAACAAGCTGAGACAGCGGATGAAATTGACCCGGAAGTTGCTTTTGGAAGTGGGTGAAGTGGAGACCCTGCTGTTTTCTGCGGCCACGGGAAAAGGACGAGAGGATATCTGGCGGTGGATCGAGGAGGTATTGGATGGCTGATTACCAGATTGTAGATGCGCACCTGATTCCCACTCCCGCGCTTACTGTGTTCCACGAGAAGGTGGAGGAAAACATCAGGCGCATGGGCGAAATTCTGGGCGGGTATGGACGTCTTCGGCCACACATCAAGACGCACAAGATGTCTCGAGTTGCGAAAATGGAAATGGCAGCCGGTGTGGACAAATTCAAGTGCGCAACGCCCAAGGAGGCTGCGATGCTTGCTGCCCTGGGTGTGCAGGACATCTTGATGTCCTATCACCCTGTAGGTGCAGCCATTCAAAGAATCGTTGATGTCAAACGGCAGAATCCGATTGTGGATCTAAGTGTTATCGGGGATGACCCAGATGCTCTGACTGCCCTTTCTGCAGCCTGTTTGAGGACCG
>CAVOEZ010000423.1:0-4641 GCA_963694355.1 Latescibacteria bacterium UBA2968
AGAATTCTGGGACATTTGCCATCTGCCTGTGTCACGTCTTTGATGTTCCTTCTGCATCCGGTCCAATCCGAGGCAGTCAATGGTGTGGTCGGCCGAGCGGAATTGCTGTCCGCTTTCTGGGTGCTGTTTGGATGGTTGCTCTACATCGCGGCTTCACTTTCAGAACCACGCAGACAGAAGATTCTGTACTGGTGCTCTCTCCTGTCGGCATTCATCGCGTGTTTCTGCAAGGAACTTGGCGTCGTGCTCGTCGGCCTCATCGCCCTGTACGAGTGCCTCCTTCGTCTCAAGCGGGGTGATGGAGGGTCCGGATGGATACTCACCCGGGTGGAACTCTCTCGCCTGATTCCCTATCTGCTTGTTGTAGTGCTTTTTCTGATTATCAGATACGAGGTGGTGGGGGCGATTTTCCTGCCCGCCCTCCCTGCTATAGTGGACAACCCTCTGGCGCACGCTTCTTCCCTGGAGCGGGTGTTGACGGCTGTATCGATTCTCGGAAAGTACGCCACGCTGATCATTTACCCCATGCACCTGTCTGCCGATTATTCCTACAACGAGATCCCGGTTGTTTCATCGGTTTTCGATTGGGGCTTGCTTTGTGGCGGACTGGTAACGGGTGCCGTAATTCTCATCGTGGTCATGTCTGTTCGACGGAGAATTGCTCCGGAGTTCGGGTTTGGTCTGGCCTTCCTGTGTCTGGCCCTGCTGCCGGCCAGCAATCTGCTTTTTCCTATAGGAACCCTTCTGGGGGAGCGTCTGCTCTATTTGCCCTTCACAGGATTCTGTTTCTTCTGTGGCGTCATTTATCTGGCGGCTTCTCGTCAGGTGTTCCCCACCTGGCTCCCTTGCGTAGCCGCCAGTCTTCTTCTGCTGGGTTTGGGTATTCGCACCGTTCTGAGAAATGCCGATTGGCGAGATAACCTCACCCTTTTCCAGAGTGCCGCCCAGACATCACCGAACAGTGCGAAAGTCCAGTTCAATCTTGGAAACGCATATCGGGATACCGGAAACATCAAACTGGCAGTGGAACACTATGACCGTGCGCTTTCGATTTATGCAGAATATGCAGAGGTCCATTACAACAAGGGAGTACTTCTTCAGGAGCACGGCCAATTGAAGCAGGCAACTTCGGCCTATAGTTCTGCACTTCTTGCAGATTCATTGCACGCCCCTTCGTGGATCAATCTTGGCACACTTATGGGCAGGAGCGGCCAATACCAAAGCGCCTATGTTGCCTTCGACAGGGCCAGGAGGCTGAAGCCAGAAAATCTGGATGCGAAATTCAATTTTGGTCTGGCCGCCCAGGAACTGAAGCGTTATGAAGAAGCGGTCCAGGTTTACCAGGAAATTCTGAAACGGGCTCCTGATCATGTCGGAGCAGCAAATAATCTTGCTGAATTGTACAAGGAGACAGGATACGCCGGGGAATCGATCGCGGTTTACAGAAAACTCCTCAAGTCGAGACCCGACGCGTACCAGATCGCATTCAATCTGGGCGCGATGCAGGAAAAGATGGGGAAACCGGAAGAAGCGGCCGGCGCCTATGAGCTAGCGTCAAATTCCGCAGATGAGATGGGGGCTTTCGCTCTGTACAAAATGGGTGAATTGTATCTGTCCACTGGAAACCTGGGAAAGGCCCAGGATTCCCTGGAGCGATTCCTGAAGAGGTGGGAGGGCAGTGCGACAACGCGTGTTCGCGCAGAACAGTTGCTCGAGAGTCTAACAAGCAGATAATCGGTCAGGCGGAGAGCACATCGTGAAAGGAAACATTGTGGGAAATGATATGCTACGGCTTCACAAAGACGCTCTGGTCATCGATTCGCACAACGATACCACGGTATCCCATATTCGCAGAGGGAACCTCGGGTTATCTGGAGAGAAACCTCCGGAAGAGGATCTCAGAGAGGGTACCGTTGCCTATCTGAGGGGGCGTTTTGACGAGGCTACTGTGGCAGAGCCGGTTCAGATCAATTTTCCAAAGATGCGATCGGGCGGTTTGGATGTCGCATTCTTTGCGATCGACGTGACACGCGCCTGGAAGCATCACCTGACATACGCCATGGACGCCCTGGGGTTTCTGGACTCCGAAGTCGAAGCGAATTCGGAACAGGTGGTGATCGTCCGAACCGCCTCCGAAATTCTGAGGGCGAAGGCGGATGGAAAACTCGCGCTCCTCCTTGTGATCGAGAACAGCGATGGGGTCGAAGCGAGTGTGAATGTGCTCAGGATGGTGCACAAACTGGGTGTGCGATCAATCGGTTTGACACACAACATCAGCAGCTGGGCGGCGGATGGCAACGCGGAATCCGGCAGCGGCGGAGGACTTACTTCCTTCGGCGTGACACTGATCGAGGAGATGAACAGACTGGGCATGCTGGTGGATGTCTCGCACATCAGCGAGGCCGGGTTCTGGGATGTGATGAAGGCAAGCACGCGGCCAGTTATTGCTTCGCACAGCAATTGCAAGGGTGTTTGCGACCACCCCAGGAATCTGTCCGACAAACAGATCCGCGCGCTTGCAGAGAATGGCGGATCGATGGGGGTGACGTTCGTGCCTTCCTTCGTAAGTGAATCTTCACCAACACTGGAGGGTCTCCTTGATCATATCGATCATGCGGTCCAGCTCGTTGGGGCGGACCACGTGGGCATCGGGTCGGATTTCGACGGAGGAGGCACCCTGGTAGAGGATGCCACTGTTTTTCCAGAGATTACCGAGCGGTTGAGCCGACGTGGATATAGCGATGAAGATTTGAGGAAAATTCTTGGCCAGAACCACTTGCGGGTGATCAGAGAGGCCATTGGAGACTGATGCGAGTCATTGGACTGATCGGCGGAATGAGCTGGGAATCGTCCGCAGAGTACTACAGAATATTGAATGAGGAAATAAAGGCGCGTCTTGGAGGATTTCATTCGGCAAGATGCGTGATGATCAGTGTCGACTTTCAGGAGGTCGAAACACTTCAGCCGCGTGGATCGTGGGACGAGGCTGCGCGTGTTCTTTGCAACGCGGCGGTGAATGCAGAAAAGGCCGGCGCCCAATGCCTGCTGCTATGCACGAATACCATGCATCGCGTAGCAGATCAGATTCAGGAAGCGGTGACCATTCCGTTCTTCCATATCGCGGATGCTACCGCCGAGAGCGTTGTTGAGAAGGGCATCGCTCAGGTCGGCTTGCTCGGCACAAAATATACCATGGAAGGGGAGTTTTACACCGACAGGCTGAGCAACAAATACGATCTTGAGGTTCTGATACCCGACGACTCTGCCCGAGATTTTGTTCATGAAGTGATCTACGAGGAGTTGTGTCTTGGCAAGATTCTGGATCAGTCGAAGAGAAGATTTCTTTCGATTATTGAGGAACTGACTGCTCGAGGCGCGGAAGGGATCATTCTGGGTTGTACTGAAATCCCTCTTCTGATTCAGGAAAGGGACACACCGGTTCCTTTATTCGACACGACCAGGATTCACGCAGAAAAAGCGGTAGCGTTCTCGCTTTGTGATACGTTGAAGTGATATAGGGATGAGTTTTAGGCAAACGGCCTTACCAAGAAAGGTTGAAAAATTAAGCTGACTTCTGACACCAGGCGATAGACGAGACAACCGGAAAACAAAGCTAGACCCCTTGCCTACAGAGATAGTTTATTGATATGCGATTAAGCCAATTTACCCAGTTTGTTATTTCACTGGCTTTGGTCAGCGGTGGCACGGCCGTTTCTCAGGAGTCGACCATTGCGCGGCTCAATTTGTATGTGCCGCAGGAGCGCCTGGATGAGGTGCGCCAGTTTTATGTCCTGAACCTGTTGCCTGTTCTGGAGGGGATTGGAGTACGCGATACAGGGACCAGCGGGAGGCCGACCATACCTGGCGTTTACAGCAGGCTTTACGCGCTGGACAGTCCCTCCCAAGTGTCGAACGTTCGGGAAAAATTGAATGGAGATCTGGTATGGCAGCAAAAGCTTGTGGGTATGGCAACTGCTCTCGGGATAAAGGACAGCGTTCGAGCGGTGGGATACAGTTTCCATATTTATGATTCACCGGCTGGTCCCGGTCGGACAGTCTTGACGGGACCCGGGAGGGGAAGACCTGCAGGAAAAGGTGTCAGCCGGTGGCATACATTCGACGTGTCTGCCGGACTGGCCGGTACCAGGGTTCGTTCGATAATTCAGGACGATCACGGGTACCTGTGGTTCAGTTCGGACAACGCCGGTGTGAGCAAATACGACGGGAGAGTATTCAAAACCTATACCAAAGAGGATGGACTTGCAGACAACTGGGTGTTCTGCATCCTTCAGGATAGTCTTGGGCGTTTCTGGTTTGGTACGAAGCAGGGCGTTACGATGTTGCAGGACAACAAGTGGCAAACCTACCGCAAGGAAGATGGACTTGCCGGCGACATCGTATATGAAATCCTGGAGGACAGGTCAGGTTATCTCTGGTTTGTAACCGAAGACGGCGGAGTCAGCAGGTTGGATCCCGGATCGGGATTTGACCGGTCCGCACTCAGGACCTTCAGGACGGAAGACGGGTTGGCGGATAACCACGTGGAATCGGTTATCGAGGATCGCGCAGGCAAGATATGGTTTGGCACTTACGCAGGAGTCAGTGTTTACGATGGTGAAAAGTTCGAGAGTATCACCGTTG
>CAVOEZ010000424.1:0-4640 GCA_963694355.1 Latescibacteria bacterium UBA2968
CCCGTGGCCTCTGCGTCTCCCACACGAACCGTCACCTCCGTCCTGGCTTCGGTCACTTCTGTAATCAATCCCGAACTGAGACGTAGCGGTGTATCCAGCTTCCTCGGTATAAACTCAACACCTGCATCCAGCACCCTGGTTTCCAATCCTGATTCCTTTCAATGAGGAACGGCAGTTACTTTCGGTCGAACTCCGAAACCATCACAGCCTCATCCCGCTCGGCACTCTGCTTCGAGGCCTCGATCACCGCCATCGTGTGCCGCACCGAGTGTCCGTTGGCATCGGGGGTTCTGCCCGTCATACAGCAGTCCGCAAACTCCCGGATCTGGTTCGGCATGCCCTCTCGTGAAGTACCATCGATCTCCACCTCTTCTCCATTGAGCAGAAGACTCTGGTGATTGAGCATCATCGATCCCTTGCTGCCCATAATGAACTGGTCGTGCGCGCTGGTATGGCTCACCACGGATTGAGAGAGCACACTCACCGCCCCGTTTTCATGATTCATAACGGAGGTATAGGAGTCTTTCTGTCCTGCATAGAGTGTTGTGCTTTCGTTTCCCTGCGCGTAGACCTTTACCACAGGCGAGTCCATATACCAGTGAAGCATGTCGTATTCATGTGGGCCAAAGCAGTACAATACGCAGATCCCGCCCACTTCCAGATTCAAATACCAGTGCGCGTTATTGGCGCCTCCGCCCGATGGATTAAAATAGGATATCCGTCTCCGGAGCAGATGACCTACATCGCCGATCTCACCCTCTGCGATCAGCGACTTCACCTTCCGGCTCATGGGATAGTATCGCATCACCTGGCCCACCATCAGCACCTTGCCTGCCGTTTCACAGGCGGATATCATCTGGTCGCACGCCTCCATCGTGAGCGCCATCGGCTTTTCCACCAGAACGTGCTTGCCGGCCTGTGCTGCGGCCACCACCTGCTCACCGTGCTGATTGTGGGGTGTGCATACGTGGACGGCCTCGATCTCCGGATCACCCAGAATGGCGTCCAGATCCGTATAGGCCTTACACCCGAACTCCTTCGCCGCCGCTTCAGCAGGCTCCGGATAAATATCCATTACCGCTGCCAGCCTGATATTGTCGCAACTCCCCATTGCATTCATGTGTGATCTCGCGATCCCACCCGCCCCGATTACACCTACCGTCAAGACATCTCCCATTTGTTGCTCCTCCCGAGTATCTTCTCTGTTAGAAATTGTATTCAGCCGACAATTTTCGCGCGCTCGGCTTGCACTGGACCGTCAAATGTAGACGAGATCCCTGAAGTCTTTCACTGTATGGAATGTGATCAAGTTGGTATCGTGTGCACTCTTCGCTCGCTCGTCTCCGGATCTGGAAAGCACATGAAGGTCCTCGTCATCGATCACCATCGTGGCGTAGTGTCGCCCCTCACCTGCCGTCCTCCCCTTCGTAACGACGCCAGCCGGACACCAATCAATGCAATTCCTGGAGAAGTGCAACCCCAGTATGTGCCGCTCGTTGTTTGGCAGACTGAATCGATCCGGAGGCAGCCTGTCCGGTCGGGTCATACTGTCCGTTGCAATGGTGGACAACAGCCAGAACAGCTCACCCACATCATCGTACAGGATATGAAATCGCATCTGCCCGCCAGGACACGGCACATAAAGGAGCGACTTCCCGGAGGGTGCGGCCTCCAGACACGTGTGCATGTTTCCCCTATCATCCTCGATCACCTTCGCAATACAAGCCAGTCCCGTGCCGCCAGTATGTGCACGCATCCAGAGATGAAACGTTTTTCCAGATGGGTCATGCCACAGGTGATCCGGGTTAGTGAACTGAACCACATTGGTTTCCAGCCAGCCAATATCATTCATGTGGCGTGGTTTGTCACCACCTCCGGCAAGCGTATCTCCGGTAAGCCAGAAAGGCGTGCCTATGCCCTCAGGCTCGACGACGGCATCCTTGAACGCGGGCGCATCCGCAAATCGCCAATTGCCGGGCCGGGTCAGATCATCTCCTGACTTTCCCGCCATCAGAACCGGAGCGAGTTCGCTTACCGGCCACCCTCTGTATTTACGATGTAGACGCTTCTCCATCACAAGGTGAACATGGCCATTTGCGTGGTGCACGTTGCAGGCAGACTGGTGCCACGTTTCGCCATTGGTCAGTCTGGATGTTTCCGTCCAGGTCTCGCCGTCATCATCGCTGCGAATCACACACAGATCCTGGTCGTGTCCCAGAACATATACTGAATTCCCCGACACGAAGGGTCTGGCGTGCATGAACGGAAAAAGTCCTCTGTCGGCCCACGTGTGCCCACGGTCATCTGACGTGTAGGTCCTCCCCTGGTTGGGTCGCCCGCCGTCTCCTTCCTGCGACTTCACGCCTGGGAGATTTACAACGCCCGGGCCGCCCTGGTCCATAGTGGCCACCAGTCTGCCGGTCAGGAGTCGCACAAGTCCAGGTGTGTACGCATACACATTCACCGGATCCGGCGACTCGTAAACAGTTACGAATTCATCCGCCAGCATCTTGTATGACATTCGATTGAGCCTCCTGTGTCAATGCGAATTAGACTGACTCTAAATTCAGGAAGGAGGTTATCTACTGGACCAGAGGAGCGTGAATCCTCAATCATTCAGGAGGAAGATGTTCAAGAAACCAGGCCAGCAACTGCCGCCAGCTGTCTCTCTGGTTTTCCTTTCGCGCAAATCCGTGTCCCTCTCCCGGATAGACCACCATACCCACTGTCCGGCCAAGATCCTCCAGCGCCCGATAGGCTACGGTAGACTGCGAAAGCGAGCAGATTGGGTCCTTGTCCCCGTGGAGCAGCAGAAGAGGAGCCTGAATATTCGCCAGATGCTGGAAGACATCCGCCCGAGTCGCTCTGGGTTTGATCGGCCACGACAAGGGGGCTACATATTCGTTCTCATAAGTAAAATCCCCGGTCTCAAGGGTCATCCATCTGTTGCTCACAAACCCGAACAAGGCGACTCCTGCCTTGAATCTGTCCGTGACGGCAAGGGCGCGGAGGGTCATATATCCACCGTAAGAGCCGCCGAATATCCCGACCCGATCTCCCGTGGCAATCCCCTTTCGCTTGCAATGGTCGATTCCCCCCAGAACGTCATCCAGATCCCCTTCTCCCTGACGTCCGATATTGGCTTGCAGGAATGTGTCACCAAATCCCTTCGAGCCCCTGAATGCGGGATTGAGTACCCGGTAACCCGCCCTCAGCAAGGGCAGAAGGCGTGCGGCTGAACTCCGGACTGCCTGAACCGTTCCCGCCGGCCCACCATGAGCGCTGATCAGCAGGGGCGCGCTTTTACGAGTGCCGGTTCGTTCATAGAGGACTCCTTCGATCGCAGTCCCATCTCTGGATGTCCAGTTCAGGGACCGAATGCGCAGGTCATCGAACAAACGCCCTTTCTGCATCTGTGCAGTTCGCTTGCCGGCAATCAGGAATGGATATTTCGATGCAGATTCCGATTCGAACACAAGCTCACCGCCGGGCGTCACGGCCACTGGCGAGGAAGCCGCCTGCCTGAGTCTTTTTGAATCGCCGGATAGACCAAGGATTTCAGTCTTCAGGTTCATGCCATCCACGAAGGTCACCCAGACGTGATCGTCATCCAACCACCCGAAATCCGAGATATGCCGGCCGCCACCCGTCAGCCGGATTCGCTCTCCTTTCCACGGGAGCCACCAGAGATCAGAATGCGTGGTAATCGGCCTTTCGAGTTCGTGATTGGCCTCGTAGATCACACCGTTTCCGGCTGGCGCCACAATCACTTTTCCAATTTGACCGGCCCCCACGGTTAGGGAAACTTTGGAACGCTCACCTGTGTCAATGCCTCTGAATTCTCCCCGACTGGCCTCTTCGGGAATGGCATTCAGAAATTCCCGCCAGGCAATTCGATTTCCGTCCCGGGATATGCTCAATCCGGAGCACCTGGAGGACAGCTCGGCCAGGTCCTCCCATCCGCTCGAGGATGCGAACCGGCACAGATGAAGCTTTGTCTCACGGGAGGGATACAAAATGGGCGCCTTCGGATCAGTCTCATTTGCTCGATCGATCAACGCGGCAGCTACGATTCCGCGGGAAACCCGGGACACATCCAGATCTACAACACCGTCCGGCAGCTCAAGCAACCTTCGCCTGGCGCCCGTGCTCGATACCCGCCACAGACTGCCTTCTACGTGAGCGATTACACCACGCCCACCAGCCGGCCAAACCTTCCGAAGCCCGGGTATCTCCCTTAACGCGCCCAAACGCCTCCTTCCGGACTCGAGGAGATGGAGTCGCCGTCCTTCGCCGCCATTGAGGACCACCATGATATCCCCATTATCGAGGGGAATGATCTCGGTGGCACGTCGTAATTTGTGAACAGGATCCGTCAAGCGATCCAGACCTGCCGGAAGCTTGTAATCGTGTATGATCGTACCCAAAACGGTCCTTCCAAAAGTGTGAATCAGCGTGTGATAATGCGAAAGATATGGCCAATCCAAGACCTTGGCAACAGGGAACTCCGGTCGGGAATCCCGTCTTGACTTCTATGATTCGGGAATGTACCATACACGACCGATTCCATCCGGAAACTCGCATTTATCCCGTTTCGGACGCTCATCCTCGCCCTGCCGGAGATCCCGAATGTCGAAAAC
>CAVOEZ010000425.1:0-4634 GCA_963694355.1 Latescibacteria bacterium UBA2968
CCCGCCAACAAGACAAGCCAGCGGGATCAACATTTTTTCTCCGATCAAAAAGGATTACGCTTCTTCATCAGAGATCCTGCTTTCAAAACGATCCAAAAAATCATCAACTCGCAATATTTCTATCCCACGGAATGGACTCAAAACCAGCAAGTCGTCATCGCCGCTGACGATACAGGATGCCTCTCCGTTGACAGCCAACTCCAGAAATTTGTCGTCTTTGGGATCTAGGCAAGCCTGGATGGATTGAGTCGGATTTACAAAATGGGCACGCTCAACCAGTGCTTCAAGAAATTCGTCTCTCTTCAGCCGTTACATATCGCTCAAATTACTCGCGGCTCATCACTTCATTGATTTCCTCCAACACTGGAAGAGACAGTAATATCTGTCCCATTTGGAGGACACATCGAAATGCTCGGCCAGGTCTGGATTGTTTAAATAGGAGTGCGCTCACAAGCACATTGGTATCAAAAACGTAGTAGGCACTACCGTTCATTGAGAATGGATTCCAAGACTTCAGGTATCATACCGCGTTCTTGGGCCTTGCGTCCAATCTCGTCCATAATTACTTCAAGAGATCTCCTCCCTCGCCCTACGTCACTCAGTTTAAGACTCAGTAGCGCATCCAGCTTTCGTCGGTTCTCTTGGGAAGCGGCTTCATAGGCTTGAGCGGCTTCAGAGGTCACCTGAATTTGAATGGTCTTAGTTTCCATATCTTATTCCATACACGATCGTTTTCATGAGATTTTTGGTATCCTGATGAAATTTACCTCTATGAAGTTCAGCTATCAAGAAAAATTACAAGCTGTTGTTTTTTGGCGGCACAGGATGTGCCGCCTGCCTTTGGGAGGAAAACTGCAATGGCACATAACGATAAAACGAGCGCGAAGCCGACGACAGCCGGTTTGGGTGGCTGGGTACTTGGGCTGGGGGCGCGCCCGCGGTGTTAAGTGTCCGTGCCGGTGCCAGTGCGTTTGACAGGGAAGGAAAACGCACTTCCTTGATGGCGTACGAATAGGCGACGGTGCAGCAGATTTGAATTGAGTGCACGGTGCATGGCACTGCGTGCCAATACAGACAGCCTGAAACTTAAGGCGCTGAATTGAAAGAGATGTTAACGTGCGTATTTACGCGAGAACCATCGGGATTTGCCTAACATTCTCTCCGAGTCCTTGTTCTTCCTGTGCCGAAATTACTCGGCATGCACGCGCTGACATTTCTATATCCGCGATGCTTCGACGATGGTACCTGCGCGCCCCGCAGGAACGACGCGCGTGAGCTGAAATCCGCCCTCGGTCAGCAGGGCCCGCAGTTCCTCCTCGGTGCGCACCCCTGCCTCGCCAAAGTTCACCAGCATGCTCAGGTCTAGCTGGACGGCCGGTCCCACCGAAGTACCCGACCCTATGACTTCCTCGATAATGAGTAATCGGCTATGCCTATCCATCGCGGTGTGGCATGCCCGCAAGACCTGCACAGTCTCCGCATCACTCATCCCCAGCACCATATTCTTGAGCATGTACGCATCGGCGTCCGGCGGCAGATCAGTCAGGAATCCCCCGCCCACAATCCTGCATCGGTCCGCCACCCCTGCTGCCTTCAGCACCGGTGGCGCCTCCGCCACGACGTGCGGCAGGTCGAGCAGCACGCCCTGCATTTGCGGGTACTGCTTCAGGATGCCTCCAAGGAGCAACCCGCGTCCACCGCCGACATCGACGAGTGTATCGATACCTGTGAGGTCGTAGGCAGATAGAATATCGGGCAGTACCCGCATCGTATTCGTGGTCATGACGGCGTTGAAATGGGTGTTGGTCTCCGGGTGGCGGGCGAAGTACTCGTAGTGTCCGACCCCGAACACTTGCTCCCAGCCAGACTCTCCGGTCTGCACACTATGGAGCAGACCGTTCCAGGCCTGCATTCCGACAGCGAGGTACTGCGCCCTGGCGCGCAAAGAACCGGGAACACCGGAACGCAACGGTTCGGCCAGCGGTGTCAGCGCGAAGCAGTCATTGTCCTGTTCGACCAAGACTCCCATGCCTGCGAGGGCGCGCATTAGGCGGTAGAGAGCACGGGGGTGGGCGCCGATGACTATGGCCAGCTCCTCGGCATGTCGCGGTCCATCGGCTAACAGATCGGCAAGACCAAGCTGTGCCGTCACGATGAGGGCATGCACTTTCTGCCCTTGCGAGAGCATTGAGGCCAGGGTGGCGCTCGCCGTCTCCGTATCCACGGTAGTCGTCTCGGTCATCGTTGGTGGTTCCTCTATTTAGGTTTTTCCTTGCTTGGCAGCCACGATTCCCTTCCAGGCTAGGTGAGAACGCCGTTTATTCTGCCTATCCGCTTCAACTTCATGTACCCGATCGGAGGGCGGCCCAGGACAGGGCGGCCTTTCTGGCACCGGCATGGCATTTAACGGTTCGCGCACTTGCGAGCTTGCCGCAGGCAAGTTAAGTCGAGGGGCATCAGGCCCGAGCCGATGTTGATGATTTTTCCGCCAGGATCGGTCATCAGTGGGAGAATGGAGTGGGTGACGAGGTAGGTGCTTAGCAGGTTCACCGACATCGTGCCAATCCAGAGGTCGGGATCGCTTTCCAGGACAGGTCTCGACTCGCCACCGCCGCCCGCATTGTTGACCAGGATGTCTATCCGTCCAAATTTCTGGCGAACGCTTTCTGAGAGCTGCGTGACCTGATCCTTGTCGGTGACATCGGTGACCACGGCGAGCGCTTTCTGGCCGAGCCCTTCGATCTCCCGGGCGACTTCCTGGATCTGGGTCTCGGTGCGTGCGGCCACGCAGATATCTGCCCCTTCTCTTGCGAACGCGAGGGCGATCGCCCTGCCAATTCCTCGGCCGCCTCCTGTGACGAGGACGATCTTTCCGGCGAGTTTCTTTTCTGAATCAGCCACTTGTCGGCTCCTCACTCGGTTGTGAATTCTGCAATGGATTTCTGGAGGTGGGCCTGCCACCCTTTGGCGAGAGAGATCTCCCTTTCTCTCGAGTCGTATCCTTTTGAATTTTCACCGTCGTAATGATCCCTGTACCAATCCACCGTCTGTCCAATCCATTCGGCAATTGGAGTGGTTTGAAAATCGAAACCAGCCTTCGCTTTGCTGAGGTCGTGGATATAGGGTACGGGACGGTTCAATGGGGGCGCATAGGTATCGAGCTCCGGGCTCTGCTTGATGATTTCTCCGGGGACATAGGTGATTTCGCAGACGCTGCCGGCCGCTTTCCAGATGAGGTCGGCCCATCGCTCGGTGGTAACGACCTCTTCCATCGCAATGTGATAGGTCTGGTTGGCCGCGTCCGGGCTGTCGATCGCACGTATGAAGTTTGCCGCGGCGTCGCCTGAGTAGAGGGTCCGGAAAGGCGCACGATTTTCTGCAGGGATGACGATTCCCTTGCCGTCCAGGGCCCGCTGCACCCACCACCACATCCTGCCCGTGGGATCGTCCCAACCCATTACGGCAGGGATTCGTACGATGGTGTAAGGGATGTCAGAGTTTTCCTGCAGCCACTTTTCACAATGGCGCTTGCCCACACCGTAGGGATCTTCACCTTCAGGGTAGGTGTAGTCGAGTGTGGACCATTCCACATCGGATTCCTTGAATGGGCAGTGTGTGTAGAAGTCGAGTTTCCCGTCCATATAGACGGATCCCGTGCTGACCATGACATATCTGCCAATGTTTCCACGGAAGGTTTCGAGTGCAGAGGTGACATCTTCCTTTCCAAAAGCCTGGGTGTCGAGGACTGCGTCGAAGGCTTTTCCTTTGAGCTTGGATGAGAAGTCCTCGCGGTCGCTCCTGTCTCCGGCAATGTGGGTGATCTGCTGCCACCACGCAGGTTTTGTATTGCCTCTGGAAAACAGGGTGACGTGATCGCCTCGTTCGAGAAGCTGTTCTACGACGATCCTGCCCATATACCGGGTTCCGCCGATGATCAGGATTTCCATTTCATTTCTCTCTGGTGGGGGTTTTGTAGTGGATTCTTTCGGTTGGGAGGCTGGCGAGCAATTCGGAGGTGCACTTTTCAGAACCTGTTCCCGCCGCTGCGATTTGTAATCTCCGGAGCGAACTGAAGTATAATCCGGGATTCAGGGGGCTGTCAACCCCGGTCGGTTGGTCGTCTGGCATAGAAAAACGGACGGTGGTTTCACCGTCCGTTCGAGATTGGTTCCCATACGTTTTTATTGCTGGATCAGCACTCTGCGCCGGCCATTTCTCCGCCGAAGATCCCGAGACGTTCTTCCTTGGGGATGTCTACCGTGCTCAAGGGTTTGTAGTGGAACTGGAGCGCCCTTCTTCGTGTTCCGCTGAGATTGGTAGGGCTGCCGTGATGGGTCATGCCGTGCCAGATCAGGCATCCGCCCGGTTTCAAGGGTACCGTCACATCCCGTTTTACTTCGACGTCGGTGTCGCAGATCTGCCAATCTCTTCGCTTGAAGTGATGCTTCGGGCCTTCGCGATGTGAGCCCGGGATGATGTGGAGACATCCATTATCAGGTGTAGCCTCGTCCAGTGCGATCCATACACCTGTGATCATGGTGCCGAGCGGCATGTTGAAGTAGGCACAGTCCTGATGCCAGGGTTTTTCTCTGCCCTGTGGCGGCTTGAGCAAGGCCATGTCCTGAAAAAGCAAG
>CAVOEZ010000426.1:0-4625 GCA_963694355.1 Latescibacteria bacterium UBA2968
TACTGTCCCGATCCTCGAATTTCACCTTCTTGAACATCAACACCATCGTTGTGACCGTCACCTCACCGAAGCACACCAGACTCACGCGCCATTTTGCCTCGGTCTCCGTGTCGTTCACCTTGATATTCGTCTCATCCACCGCCTGCGTATAATAGTCGAGCCCCTTCTGACTCACCGTGGCGATCTTCCGGTCCACATCCAGCTGGTCCACAAAATAGGTCTGCCCGTTGTGCAGATACACCGCGTGGGTATGGAGCTGGAAGAAGGCGCTCATTTCGTCCAGCGTGCCGATCACCTCGGGACCATCGTCGCGCTGTTCGATCACCGTGTAGACCACATCGCTCATATTGCGCAGGGCGACTTCGGCCGCCGGATAACCGGACTTGCTATAATACCAGCGTCCGTCCAACTGTCTCGCTTGACCCTCTTCTTCCAGAATTTCAAGCATCGCGCCCGTGAACTCGCCCACCACCTCACCCTCTTCCCCCCGAACCGGCAGTTCCCTCAGCGCACACCTGAGATGTCCAACCGCCACGTGAGGATTGTTCGGGTCGATCGTGGCGTGCTCGGGCGACTGTCCGAAAAAGTAACCCGGATTGCGCATCAGAAACTGATCGACCGGCGCATTGTGTGCCACGTAAATCACCAGCGCCTCATCCGCCTGTCTTCCTGCACGACCGCCCTGCTGCCACATACTGGCGATCGTCCCGGGATAGCCCACCACCAGGGCCGCGTCCAGTCCGCCAATATCGATTCCAAGCTCCAGGGCGTTCGTACTGATCACGCCAAGGAGTTCACCCTCGAAAAGCATCCGCTCGATCTCCCGGCGCTCGCTTGGCAAGTATCCACCGCGATACGCTCGAATCGACGCTGCAAGTTTCGGTGAAATCCGCGCAAGGTCCTCCTGGCAGTATCTGTAAATCACCTCGGCGGTCGATCTGGCGCGCACAAAACCGATCGTCTGCACACGCGCCTGCATCAAACTCGTCATCAGCCAGCGTGCTTCTGTATTCGCACTGCGGCGGTCGCTCGTACTCCCCTCCAGGAACGGAGGATTCCAAAACACGAAGGTGCGACTTCCCCGGGGAGAACCGTCATTGTCCACCAGGGTCATTTCCCGCCCGGTGAGCCCTTCAGAAAGCTCCTTTGGATTGGCAATTGTGGCAGAGCAGCAAACGAACTGCGGTCTGGCGCCGTAGTGGGCGCAAATCCGGACCAGACGCCGCATCACATTGGCCACGTGGGAGCCGAACACACCACGGTAGGTGTGCACCTCGTCGAGCACAACGAATCGGAGGTTTTGGAAGAACCGTGCCCAGCGCGGGTGGTTCGGCAGCACGCCCTGGTGGAGCATATCCGGATTGGTAAGAATCACCCGGCCTTCCTCACGCAGCCGCTTGCGCATATTCGGCGGTGTATCGCCGTCATAGGTTCCCAGCACGAACTCCAGATCCGGCGCCAGTTCGATCAATCGACTGAGCCCACGCGCCTGGTCCTGGGCGAGCGCCTTGGTCGGAAACATATACAGGGCGGTAGCTTCGGGATTATCCAGCAGAGCTTCCAGTGTGGGGATTTGATAGCAGAGGGTCTTGCCGCTCGCTGTGGACGTCACAACCGTCACGTCCGCGCCATCCCTCAGCGCCTTCAACGCGTCGGCCTGATGCGTGTAGAGATCGCTGATCCCCAGCTCCCCAAGCGCCTTTTCAAGCGATGGGTGCAGAGGGCCCGGGGCGCTGGCGAATTGGGACTCGCGGGAAGGGATCGCCTCAACGTGCACGATCTGTCCGTTGTAGTCATACCCGCTGCGGATCTGGGTAAGAAACTTTTGAAAATCCATTGAGGAAAATCGAAGGAAAGCGTGGAAGATTAAGGAGGAGAACGGGGGGAGGATCAGGTCACAATATAGAGGGTTGCCTGTGGACGGTCAACCCCCTTTTTCTGATGGTAAAATCGCCCTGTTTACACCTAAAAGAGCAGGATTTCCATGACTTCAGCCAAGCATTGTGTAAGCATCGAAAACGACCTTCAGATCACGTCTTGCCCTGACAACATCTGAATAGGGCTGCGCATCGGACTGATCCAGACAGCGAAGGAAATCCCGGGTCATCTCCTCGTAGCCCATCAGGTCACCGAAGCCAGGAAAACGCAGGCGCCGCCGGAACCCCGAGGCGAGTATCGTGTAAATCCCATTGCTCTCGAAGACGATTCTGCCCCGGTCACCCAGTATGCTTGAATGGTGAAATGTACCTTTCAACAAACTTGGCGTGTTCCAGGAATACTCGAGTCTCGCCGTCACGTCGTCGGCGTAGGTGAGCGTGGTTACAGAATGCCGCTCGGGACCTGAGGCATAGCCCGGAAACACGGCACTCACCCCAACTGGATCTTCCTTAAAAAGGTCGTTCATCAGGGCAACAAAATGTATGCCACCCTCGAGCAGAGCGCCGTAACCGGTCTTCCACCCCGAAGCGACCTGGGTCGACAGTTTCTTAACCGACACGGACTGGACCCTGCCGATCGCACCTGCAGCCATCCACCCTTTGATCTTCGTCAGAGACGGTTTGTAGTAGTAGTTCTCGGCCACCATCAAGAATCCGCTCTGCGCTTCGGACACTGCCTTTTGGATCTCCTCAACCTCTTCGGGCGAAACACACATCGGTTTCTCGACCAGCACGCCCTTTCCGGAAGCCAGAGCCGCCACGACCTGATCCTTGTGGAATTCAGGGGGCGAGGCGATCACCACGCCCGATACATCCTCTCTCCTGAGCGCCTCATCCAGCGAAAAGACACCGGAGCCGTTGTATGCTTCATTGAACGCGCGGGCGCTATCCAGGGTGCGACTGCAGAAGACCAGTTCCGCCTTCCCCTGGAGATTTCCGGCGTGGCGTTTTCCGATCGTCCCGCAGCCCACCAGACAAATCTTCTTCATTTTTTCACTTTCCCGGATCTCGATATCAAGCAAACTCCTTCTGTATAATTTCGCCCACACGCAGCGCGTTGGCGGCAATCGTCAAACTGGGATTCACTCCCCCGCTGGTGGGCATAAAGCTGCCATCGACCACGAACAGATTGTCGACCTCTCGAAAGCGACAATCCCGATCCAGGGCGCTTTCACCGGGATCATTTCCGAACCGGACAGACCCCACGGCGTGGGAGAAGGAGTCGATCTCGTAATGCCGCTTGATCAAACCACCCGCCTTCCCCAGTACCGCTTTCGCCCGATTGATCAACAGATCGCGACGCTCGTAGTCAGCAAAGGAATATCGGTGCTCCACCTGAACGAGCGGCATCCCGAAGACATCCTTTTCGCCCGACAGGGTTACGGCGTTCACTTCCCGGGGATCATCTTCGGCAATGCAAAGGAGATTCTGTAAAAATTTCGAGGAAAGGGAAACAATGCCCTTATATCGCTTCGGGGCGAAGTGACGCAACACTTCTGCGGAAGGGGTGTAAATGTCCTGGATCGTCCCCACAGAGGTCTGGTATTTGTCACGTAGATCTTCGTAGAAATCGGTCAGACAAATCTGTTTGTGAAACACCTTGCCCGGATTCGTGCGAAACGGAAAGAGGGCTGAAACCACCGCGTTGCAGTGCCTCATCAAACATTTGCCCACCCAGCGGTGACCTCCAAACCGCTCCAGGTCGGACCGCAGCAGGAGTGCGGGGCTTCCAATCGCCCCGGCGCTCAGAACGATCACCCTGGCGGACAGCGAAAATGCGTGCCGGGATTCAGTCTCGATACACATTACCGACTGGATTCGCCCGCACTTCTCGACCAGACGGTCAACGATAACGCCGGGCATCACCTCGAAGTCACGATCCTGCACCCCTGCCATAAAGGTCATCGTCACATCGTTTTTCGCCTGAATCTTGCAGGGAAAACCGTCACAGGTGATACACTTGATACATACGGTACGTTGATCATTTCTAAAATTCAGTGCCAGCGGAATCTTGAAAGGTGTGTATCCAAGCCCACGGGCGGCCGAGCTTATCCTTGCGGCCGGCGGTGAAAGCGAGATCCCCGGGAAGGGATACTCCGAAGACCTGGGCGGTTCGAACCGATCCCCACCGGCCTCGCCGTGAACCTCCAGGACCTGTTCTGCTTCGGAGTAATACGGCTCGAGATCATCGTAGGAAATGGGCCATGAGTTGAAATCCTTTTCCCTGAGCCGGAGAGAAGCGCCTCCGTAAAACACGGACATTCCGCCCACCACCTCCCTTGGAGCCATCTCCTTGAAGCTATCTTCGCCGTACTGCTTAACCTTCATCCTGGAGCTGCTCTCGTAGCGATTATTGATCAGAATCTCACGCTGATCCCAGTCCAGTTCATCCCGTTTCGCCCAGTTTCCGCGCTCCAGCAAAAGGGTTTTCATCCCCGCTCTCGCCAGCCTGTAAGCACTGGCCGCACCGCCGAATCCCGACCCGATTACAATGGCGTCAAATGATCTTTGTTTCATAAAGGTATAGTACCACGAGTCCCACAATGATCACCAGAGCGAGATAATGATACTTCTCTCGCGTATCCACGAACGCCTGCTGGCGCTCCAGATCAGGTCTGAATTTGCCGGACATTGTCCGCTGGATGTAGGTCTTGTAATACTCCACAACGAAGCGCTCCAGCCCGCCGT
>CAVOEZ010000427.1:0-4623 GCA_963694355.1 Latescibacteria bacterium UBA2968
CTGCACTCTTCCTTCCATCTCTGAAATCCGATCCCGAATGGCATCGGCCTTCTCCTGCGGTACGCCGAACACCTCGCTGACGGTTAGGAACTGCTCCATCCACTCTTCCCTGGTGAATTCCGTCACACAATAAGGCTCGCCGTTCGACCTGGCCTCCCAGGACGTCTTGGCTGATGGAATTCGCTCCAGCACTTCTTTCAAGGAAGCGCTATACCTCTGTGTAGACCCACCGGTAGTTATCCAGTTTTCCTGGGTATCTTGATCCTCATCTACAATCACGATGGCGGAATATGTGATCGGGAGACCCAGATCCTCAAATTCCTTCGCGAGCACCTTGCTGACCTCCAGGATCTCCTCACTCTGTTCCATGGAAAGGGCCCGTCCACGCACCCGATCCAGGGCCGCCTCGACGGTGAGCTCCCTGTTGACCCCAAATAGCTCTTTATTTGCAGAGGACATCGCCAGGTTCGCTTCCTGGAGCCGCTTGTCTCTGCGAACCAGTCGGTTGGTCTGAAATCCGATTCCACCCAGCAAGACAGCAACCATCCCAATGAACCAGGGCTCTTGCCAGACCGGGGGTACGACAGTGAACATCACCGTGGCGGGTGTCGGGTCCTCATTGAAGTCGCGGTCCCTCGCTTTCACCTCGAAGTGATGGTCTCCTGGATTAAGAGTTTCGAAAAGTTGGCTCGTACTTCGCGAGAACGGCGACCACTCTTCCTTGTTTAATCGCCAGGCGTACTGGATCTCGCTGTCCGGCGTGTCCCGCCAGGGGTCCGCGCCCTTCCACGCCAGAGTGGTGTTTCCCGGTTGGGAAACAACGTCAGCGTGGAGTGTAATCTGAGTCTCAGGAGGAGTCTTGTCTGGTTGGAACCTAAATGCAGCAACCCGATCGGTCAGAGAGGGAGATCGTGTGCTCACCCAGATGGCGCCGTCCTTCGTCTGCGCCAATACACCTCTCTGTGTGGTTTGGTAGGGGCTCGCCTTGTCTGTCCAGGACTTTCCATCAAACCTGCTGATGCCCTTTCTGGTCAATACCCATATGCTTCCATCCGAGTCTTTCAGAATGCTGCCGACCTGGTTGCCCGCCAATCCGTCTCGAACATCGTATCTAGTCCAGGTCCCATCGAAGTGAAAAACGCCGTAGAGACGGTGGCCTATCCACAGATCGCCGTATGGCGTCGAGTAGACCACATCTGAGAAGGGTCGGCCAAGTTCCTTCGGTTGAATAATGTTGGTCCAGGTTTGCCCGTCGAAAGTGACAAGATTGCCACCACCAAACCATATGGTTCCGTCCCTCGTTTCACCTATGCCATATGGAGAGCGAGGCGGACCTGGGGGAGAGAAATGCGTCCACCGTTTTTCAGATGGCGTCGATCGATGTCTCCCGTCAAACCGCAATACCCCTCCAAGGTCACCAGATCTCAATGCTGGGGGCGCACCAAACCACAGACTTCCGTCTGAGGACTCATGCACGGCGCCAGGCCAGATCGTATACCCAAATCCAGGGTGCGTTTTAGTGGTCCATCGAGTACCATCGAAAACACCCGTGGCAGCTGTGCTGTCGTGAGCACCCACCACCCAGATTTCATCCCCCGTAGTTCTGAACACACGACCAGGTCTATCTATGAGACCATCTTCGGCCCCGTATCTCGTCCAACTCCCCCGGTGATACCTGACAACAATCCTTTTGTCTACTGGTTGACCTTCCGTACCTGTAAACCACCAGGTTCCGTCCGCCGACTCGCATTGGAAGCTTAGCCCCTTGTAGCTGGACCACCTTGCGGAGTTGAAATCCAATCGGAACGCCTCATGCCCTTGTACCACAACCCACAGAGCACCATCGCTTGCTTCAAGCAAATCAACCACATAGTTTCTCCCTGTCGGGATATCCGGTGCCTCGAATGCAGTCCATTCCCCATTCCTCCGTACGTTCAGCACACCCCGGTGCCCGCCAACCCAGAGGGTGCCGTCCCGTGTTTCCAGAATGACTGCATTGTGGTCCTCGCCACCCAGGTCACTCAAGAGGAAGCTACTCCACGCTTTCCCACCTTCGGATGCTTCATCATTGAGATTGAGTTTATTCACACCCAGGTAGCCGTGTGTGTATCCAACCCATAGAAATCCTTCCTGATCCTCTTGGAAGCTAGGCCATGCAGGATTGTCATCAGTGGGTGTATCCAGACCATCTTCAGCGGCGTAAAGACGCCAGGTGCCTTCTGTGGGGTTGTGACGTATGATCTCACCCCCCCATTGCATGCCAAACCAGATGTTCCCATGTGAATCCTCGTAGACGTCTCCGACAAAGCTCTCGCTATAATTCTCACGGATGCGTTCGCCTTTGACAGTCAACTCGAATGGCTCTGAAACGTCTACCCGATCAATAGTGAGTCTCACGCTGGTTCCCGGTGCAACAAGCAATCGCTTGGTTGGGTCACCATCCACTGCGGCAATCCGGTCTCCAACTTTCAAGCCTGCCATGTGCGCAGGGCTATTCTCGAGCACCGAAAGGATCACCCTACCTCTGTTTGATCTTCTACCCACAGCTGCTGTCTGCACACCAAGTCCATCTCTATGGGTTCGGGTTGGCAATATGCTGCCAGGAATGGCCAGCACGCTAACTCCTGGCAGAAGCAACGGAATATTGTCTCCGATCTCTCGACTCGTGTAAAGCCGAATTTCTGTATGAGAGATCCTGACCACACCATAACCTGTCGCCGCCCAGACACTTCCATCGGAGGCCTGAATGATATTCCCTACGCGAACTGGAATGTCATTCTCCACCGGAAAGACGTGGCTCCACTCTCCTTTGCTGAATCTGCTAATACCCCTCCCTGTCCCTGCGTAGACACTCCCATCCCTCGCAGCAAGAAGAGAGGAGACTCTGTCACCCAGAATCCCATCCTCAGAGGTGTAGGAGGACCAGGTCACCCCGTCATACACCTGAACACCATTATCCACACCGAACCACATCCTGCCTTCACTGTCTTCAGCCATACAACTGAGGCCAAGCCCCTTCAGTTCTGGGAAGGACCGCCACCGCCAAGGCTCCAGAATGGGGTCAGGTTGGATGGGTGTGTAGGGTCTGGAGGCAATGCATTCGCCAGTGCAAGCAGCTGAGGCTGTGATCGATAGTATCAGGAACGTAAAAAGTCGCAAGTACGGAGATCTGTTGAAACTGGGCATCCTGCTACTCCAATTAAATCGGGCACACTCATTCAAGCTGAGCGTGCCTTTCGATCCATGAAAAAATCAAGAAACCCTTCTCGGAAAAGGTGTTGATTCTTGGGGAAGGTACTGCGAGTCCTTCCGAAATGCAAGCTTTCCAGGGTAGTCTTTGAGCCTACCATTGATCTTTTCAGATAGCGATAATCCGATTCGATCCTTCAGTATTCCATTCCGTTTGTTTCTGTGATCCTGCTACCACCAAAACGGCGGAGTTGGGCTGTGTGGCTTCGAACTTTCGTGATTCAGTCATACAAATAAAAGAGGGAAGCCACTCCCCGGTGGCTTCCCTCTAAGGGTGATGCATTTTGTCAGCCTAAACCTCTACCTCTTCCTCAACCTCTACGTCCACGTGACCGTTCGAGGTCATATACTCGTAGGCCTTATTCAACACCAGGACTGCTTTGGGAATGTCGTTGACCTTCAAGCTGTTGGTCGTTTGCCATTCGCCTTCCTTGTCCTGGTATCTCCGCTGGAAGGAAACGGTCTTTACCAGAAAGCTCTCATCCCCTCGGCTATACTCGTTCTGGAACACGGCTGCGTTGCACGCGCCGTGCCTGAACGTGATTTCAGGCTGTGACATGGGATCACCTCCTTTCGTGATTTGAATAGACTTCATTGCCGCAAAAACACAACCTTCAGTGTGCGTGATTCTAAAGGGTTATCCATACGTATCAGGTAGACGCCGCTGCCTACCCGTCTGCCAGAATCGTCTCTTCCATCCCAGACCAGCGTGTTCGCACGCTCAGATCCGATCACGCTGGACAGTTTCCGAACCGGTTGACCCATGACATTGAAAACTCGGACAGAACCATTCCTTTCGCCTTCGAATGAAACCCTTGTGGTGCTGCTGAACGGATTTGGGAAAGGGGGTTCACCATGCAGATCGAGTTCTTCGAGATCTCCCAACACGTAGGTGTCTACGCCGTCCACCGGTCCTCCCGTGGTGTGCTGGGCAGAGGCTATTCCCGGAGAAATGGGATCGTGGGAAACACTGGTGTGCGGCAACCATTTACCAGGTTTATCCGGATCAGGGACGAGCGATGAGCGGACATTGCCCCCGCTGTAGGTCACGCTCAAGATCGTATCGGGACCATTTGGCGAAATCAGCAGAATCCGGTCCGTAGAAGCGAGCCCATTGCCGATTTTACCGCCTGCCGAAAACCATCCCTCCTCCCTATTTCCCTTGCCTGCACCCGTCAGCACAAGTCTTTTGCCGGCAGCAAGGATTGAATTCGCGGGAAACTCGAAGAGATTTCCATCGTCATCGCCAAGCATCCACCCGGACAGGTCAAGATCTTGGTCTCCATCATTTCTGATCTCCAGAAACTGATCCGAAAAGGGATCTATCATCCCGTCTCCGTTCACGTCCACGGGCGGACTGACGAGGATCTCGCT